>CACYEI010000029.1 GCA_902773355.1 uncultured Spirochaetales bacterium | reverse complement strand
GCAGAACAACCTTTACACTTCTGAGGATCTATCTCATATCTCATTAGATTTTTACATACTTTAGCCGGACATTTTTTATCTACAATATGTGCAATATATTCATCTCTGAAATTTGTCAGTGTAGAAATAACTGGATTAGCTGCTGTTTGACCTAAGGCACATAATGAACCAACTTTTATAGTTGAAGCCAATTCCTCTAATTGCTTAAGATCATCCATGGTTCCTTTACCATCACAAATTTTTGTCAGGTATTCCAACATTCTCTTAGTACCTATTCTACAAGGAGAACATTTTCCACAGGATTCATCGCAAATAAATTCCATATAGAATTTAGCTACATCAACCATACAGTTATCTTCATCCATAACAATAGCGCCACCTGAGCCCATCATTGAACCCCTGGCCACCAAGTTATCAAAATCTATTTCTGCATCCAAATCCTTTTCAGTTAAACAACCACCAGAAGGACCTCCTGTCTGAATTGCTTTAAATTTTTTCCCATTTGGAATACCACCTCCTATGTCATAGATTAACTCTCTAAGCGTGGTCCCCATAGGAACTTCAACTAATCCCACATTATTAATTTTTCCACCTAATGCAAAAACCTTAGTTCCTTTGGATTTTTCTGTACCAAAACTGGAAAACCACTTACTGCCATTCCTTAAGATAGAAGGAACCATTGATAATGTTTCAACGTTATTAACAATAGTTGGGCAATTCCAAAGACCTTTCACAGCAGGGAAAGGTGGTCTAGGTCTAGGCATACCCCTCTGCCCCTGTATGGAATTAAGAAGTGCTGTTTCTTCTCCGCACACAAACGCCCCAGCCCCTGGTCTTATATGTGCTCTGAATGAAAAACCTGTTCCTAGAATATTATCTCCAAGTAATCCTAAATCTTCTGCCTGCTTTATGGCTATTTGTAACCTATGTATGGCTATAGGGTATTCTGCTCTGACATAGAAATAACCGTTAGATGCACCTATAGCATAACCAGCAATCATCATACCTTCAATTACAGCTAATGGATTACCTTCCAGAATTGATCTATCCATAAAGGCACCAGGATCACCTTCATCTCCATTACATACTACATATTTCTCAGAACTATCCTGTGCATATGCAAACTGCCATTTTTTACCAGTTGGGAATCCAGCTCCACCTCTACCCCTTAAACCTGAATTTAAAACTTCATCTATAACAGCCTGCCTATCCATCTGAAGGGCTTTCATAAGACCTTCAAAAGCACCAGCTCCTAAAGCTTCATTAATATCTTCAGGATTAATACGTCCGCACTGTTCCAGTGCAATTCTTTTCTGTTTCTTGTAAAAATTTATATCATCCTGTCTAGCCACTTTTTCATGAGTTGCAGGATCAACATATAAAAGTCTTTCTACTATTTTGGAGCCAATCAAATCAGATTCAACAATCTCTTCTACATCATTTATACTTACCATTCTATAAAGTGTGTCTTCTGGAAAGATCTTAACAAATGGTCCCTGTGAACAAAAGCCAAAACATCCTACTTGATTAACTGTAACTTTATCACTTAAGCCCTTTTCTTTTACAAGCTGTTCAAACTTTTCAGTAATCTTAGCGGAATCAGAAGACAAACATCCTGTACCTCCACATAGCACTACTGCCCTTTTACCATCTTTTCCTGTAAACTTATCTTCTAAACATTTTGTACATAATACCTGTTTTTCTTTTAAGTCATTAAAACTTTTTATCACTTTGCAGCCCCCTGTGTTTTAAGTTCCTGAATAATTTTTGGAACTGCATTTACTTGTACTTTAGGATAAACTTTACCATTTATTGAAACAGCTGGAGCTATTCCGCATGCACCTATGCATCTTAAGGCGTCTATGGTAAAAAGTCCGTCTTCTGTTGTTTCTCCAGGTTTAATACCTAATATCTCTGAAAACTTATCTACTACCTGCTGAGCACCTTTTACATAACAAGCAGTTCCTAAACAGCACCCAACAACAAATTTTCCTTTTGGTTTAAGTGAAAAAAAGGAATAAAAAGTAACCACACCATATATTTCAGAAACACTTATTCCAGTCTTTTCAGAAATCAATTCCTGAACTTCTAACGGGATATACCCATATTCTCTTTGTACGTCACTTAAAATCATCATAAGTGGCGTAGTTTCATTAACGTATCTATCACAGATTTCATTAATTTTTTTTACTGCAGCTTCTCCTAAACGAGCCATAAAGTAACCCTCCAAAATGGTTTTTAACACTCTTTAATTTTAGAAAAAACCTTAGTTTATCACAATAGCAAGTTTTTATATTTTTCAGCAACTTTAAAACGTTTTATTTTTTTGGTTCCAGACATCTCCATAGGCTCATCTATAACAATCACTTTTCTAATTCTTTTATAAGGTAACAACTGCTGATTTACAGTTTCTACTATCTCATTAAAATGTCTATCCATCTCATCTTTTGAAGCATCAGTTTTCCTGTATTCATCTGAAGGATAAATAATAGCACAGCATGCTTCACTTTTTTTCTCATGATCAACTATATAACCAAGCACACATATCTGATCTATATCATAATAAAGCTGAAAAGCATCTTCTATTTCTTCTGGAAATACATTCTTCCCACCCTCTGTAACTATAATATTTTTTGCTCTTCCAGTTAAATAAACAAATCCTCTTGAATCCATATATCCAATATCACCAGTATGTAAATAACCATCCTTATCTATCACTTCTGATGTTGCCTTTGGATTGTTATAATAACCCTGCATTACCATTGGCCCTTTAACAACTATTTCACCATTTCCATTTTCATCTTTATCAATAAACTTCATATCTACTAAAGGACTTACTTTTCCTATACTTGAAACCTCAAAATCAAAAATTGGATTCAGTGTTAATATAGGGCTTGTTTCAGTTAGGCCATAGCCTTGAACAAAATCTATTCCAAGTTGCTGAAAACGTTTAAAGGTTATAGGAGGTAATGGTCCCCCACCTGAAATACATATTCTGTTTTTATCAAGAGACAACTTACTTAAAATGGATTTTCCAAATAACTTTTTCCCAATATTTATTCCAAAATTTTTCTTCAAATACCCAGAAAAAGCCATAAGACATTTTACTAAAGAAGATTTGAATTTACCCTGTGCTTCTATATTTTTCATTACACCAGAAATTAGCTTATTGAAGAGCATTGGCACACCTAAAAACATGGTAACATTTCCCATCTTCATTTCTTTAAATATTTGACTTACTATTAATTTCTTTCCAAAAACCACATTTGCACCAACAGACATACTTTCTATGAAAACCGCCAGCATAGTATAAGCATGCTGAATAGGAAGAATTGCATAAAATACATCAGTTTCATAAATATTCATATTCCCCTGAGCAGTATAACAATCAGAAACCAAATTTTCATGACTTAAAACTACAGCCTTAGGTGTTCCCGTAGTTCCACTTGTAAATAAATACGCACATACGTCTTTAGCCTGTGGAATATATGGCAAATCCTCATTACATTCAGGTAAACTTAAAGCATAAGAATCTTCATAACCCTTTTTCTCTAAACTGATCTTAAATAAATATTTTTCATTTTTACCCAAGCGTTCAAAACGTTCACCATCTACAAAAAGACCTTTTGTATTTACAAAGTCAAGCAAGTGTTCAATCTCTTCATCTGTTAAAGAATAATCTACAGGAACAACAACTGCCCCTATAGAAATAATCCCCATATAAGAAACTGCCCACGCTACACTGTTTTTTCCTGTAAGGCCTATGGAGTCTCCTTTTTTTATACCTAAAGATGAAAGATACGCTCCAATATTTTTTACCTTCTGTAATGCTTCCTTATATGTTAATGACACATGCTCTGGAGCAAATTCTTCCCAGCATTTCCTATCTGGATATCTTTTTACATTTATACAAAACATTTGGTATAAAGAAGGCCACTGACCTTCAAAGTAAGTTCCTCTGTATTCATCTAAAAAATCCCAAGGTATAGGATTATGTTTTCTTTTTTTAGACATTATCATCCTCTTATTCTTAAAAACATTTTTATTAAATTCAGTATGAATAAAATTTTTACAAATAATTGTTTAACAAAGTATAGTAATAATTAACTAAAAGGGACAAAATGTAAACATGGTATTAAAAAACAAATAATATTGTTTTAAATTATTGTTTCTATATTATTTTCAAGTCTTTTACTAGCATAAATCTTACCAAAATATTGTTTTTTCATATCTTCCTCAAATTCACTGTTTGAAGCATATGATTTATTCAAGCATGGCTGCCATAATGAAGAATCTTCCATGCATAGATAGAAAAACACATTGTCTTTCCAATTCTGTGGGAATAAGGAATACAAATAGCTGAACATTTCTTTTTTTGTTTCATTAGGATAAGAATATTTCCCTGCTATTTCAGAAAGAGGCATACAGGTTATTTTGGTTTTGAAATTTCTTAAACGAATTTTTTTTAATACATTTTTAGTAAAAGTTAAAGTTCCAATACTTACCATTAAAATTTTTTTAGGATCAATATAGTCAGTAAGCATATAAACTAAATCCCTATATTCTGTTTTATAACCATCAAAATAAACCATAGGATGGATATGAAATCCGCTGAAATATCCCTCATTTATTGCTTTTTCCGCAGCTTTAATTCTACCTATTAAACTTGCTGTATTGTGTTCTTCCTTATCAACTATAGTTTTAGCATTTAATGACCATGTTGGAATTAAATTTAAAGGGTGCTCATCTTTTATCCAATCAGTTCTAGATGATTTAGTTTTTAATTCTATTATTACATTTTCATTATGATAACAATACTCTTCCAGTGCTGAAATAGTATCGTAATCATTTCCAAACATTAATGAATCAGATGACTGACCTGTCCCTATATGCCAGATTTCATTTTCATCTATCATTTTTCTAAAATTATCAGAAAATAAAACTTCCTTAAGATTTTTTATTACTCTTATTTTACCTTCATGATAAAAGCTCTGAATTGAGCAATAAGCACAATCAAAAACACACTGCTGTACTGCATCTAATGTAGCTAAGTTACAACATCTGAGCACTTTATCTTCTGAAGGGCAAGGACAGCGTCCAATTATTACTTCTGGAGCATTGATAAATTCTATTTTAAAATATTCATTAGAATTTTCAGAAGTGAAATTTTGATAATCAGTTGGTAACATTCTAATTTCATTTATACGTTTTAACACATTATTATAAACAAGCGTGGCATCCCTTTTACACTTTATTTCCTTATTATATTTTTCTGCTTCCCTCAACCAGATATCTTCAATTCTTGTTTCTCCCCACTGTAATAAATTTTCTGCTTGTTCTTTTAATATTTTTCTTTGTTGAAAAGTTAAAAATTCAGTCATTTTAAACAATTCTCAATAATAATTATTCATTCCCTAAAAAGTTTACATTAAGCTCAATTTTGAAAGAATTATAGATACTGCAGAAACACACGCAGTTTCAGTCCTTAAAATGTTCTTTCCCATATTATAACTCTTAAAACCAGCATTTAAAAGTTCTGTTCTTTCAAAGTCTGTCCAACCTCTTTCAGGACCTATAGCTAGAAGGACATTAGAATCTTTCATGTTCAAAAATTCAATTTGGCTTATTTTGTCTTCTTTATACTTGCTGTCAAGTAAGATTTTATGCGTATATACACTGTTATTTAATTGTGTTGTTTCCAATAAATTTTTTACACTATTAAAAAAAAGCACTTTACCAATACCAGAATGTCCTGCCTGCATAGCTCCATCTAGTAAAAATTTTTTATATAAATCTGTTTTGTATAGATTACTGCTCAAATAAGATTTTTCACCTGTTTCTGTACCAGTTAAGTAATAATTCATACATCCTAAAGAAGATAAGTCCCTTAATATCCGTTGCATACATATAGGTCTCACCTGACCTATAATTACAGAAATTGGATTTAAAGCTAAATAATCTTGTGGTGTGTATGAAAGTTTCATATATGAATCATTTATTTCTAAAATTTCTGAAATTCCTTTGCTTTCATTAACTACACCACATTTGAATACATTTCCAGGCTTCAATTTTAGTATTTTTAGAATATGTTCCGCTCTGAAATCACTTAACGGAAGATTTTCCAAATACTTTTTTTCAGTTTTGTAAAACAGTATTATATTCACTTACCAGTTCTACCGTATAATTCAAGCATTTCTTTAAGCCTATTCTTCATCCAATCCTGAAGCTGACTAGGATTATATCTGTATGACCAGTTATATTTACCTACAGTTGAAGGGGTATTCATTCTACCTGAGCCATCTAAACCTAAAATATCCTGAATGGGTACAACAGTATATTTAGCACTACTCATAATCAGAATTCTTACCATCTGCCATACTATATCTTCATCAGGACATTCAAAATATTTTCTTAAAGCATTTTTATAATCGTCTGATAATGAATCATACCATCCTCTAGATGTATTATTATCATGAGTTCCTGTATAGGCTACACAGTTGTAACTGTAATTATGTGGTAAATATTCATTTGTAGAATCAAGTTTACCATCTTTTACTTCTACTCCAAGCTGTATAACTTTCATGCTTGGCCATGAAGTATCTCTAACCAACTGTTTTACTTCTTCTGTTATAAAGCCTAAATCTTCAACAATAATTCTTTCACCTTTAAAATATTTTAAAAGTTTCATACCAGGACCTTTAACCCATTTCCCGTTTACTGCATCTTTACTACCTCCAGGAATTTCCCAGTATGATTCAAATCCTCTAAAATGATCTATTCTTAAAATATCTACTAGTTTAAGTGTGTTATTTATTCTTTTTCTAAACCATGAATATTTTTCTTTTTCATGAACAGGCCAATCATATACAGGATTTCCCCATAGTTGCCCATACTGACAGAAACCATCTGGTGGGACACCTGCACATGCTTTTATTTTCCCTTTATCATCAATTTTGAATAAGTGTTTATGTGTCCAAACGTCTGAACTATCCATAGCCACATTCATAGGAAGATCTCCTATTATCTGAATACCTAACTTATTTGCATATTTATGTAACTCATTCCATTGTTTATAAAATAAAAACTGTAAAGTTACATAGGTATTTATTTCTGTTCTTAACTTTAAAGACCATCTTCTGAGACTTTCAGGTTTTCTATCTCTCAACCCCTCATCCCATAAATACCATCTTGAATCATTGTAATAATTAGTTAAAGCCATAAATAATGCATAATCTTTAAGCCAAAAAGCATTGTCTTTCACAAATTTCTTAAACTCTGGACTATCTTTATGTGTCTTATGATATTGTTTAGCTGCAAGTTTTAGTACGGGTAATTTAGTATTATAGACTTTATCATAATCCACACTTTCAAACGAGTTACTTTCCCATATTTCAACACCATTTATACCTTCAATACTTCTCAAATCTATTAAATATTCATTACCTGCAAAAGTAGATCTTGAAGTATAAGGTGAATCTCCAAATCCAGTTGGGCCTAAAGGTAAAATCTGCCAAAGTTTTACTCCCATTTCTGCAAAACAATCTAATACTTCTCTTGCTTCTTTCCCTAAATCACCTATCCCATGAGGAGAAGGGAAAGAAGTTGGATGAAGAAGTATGCCAAATTTTTTAGTTCTATTTCTCATTTATTATTCTCCCAAATATTACTATAAGTTTTATACTAAATTAAAAAATAATGCTATAATATAGCAATACATTACTTTTTATTAAATGAAGCTTAGTCATAAAAGGAGAGATAAATGGACGAGCTATTCATACCTTCTAGAGATAAATTTGCCAAAGAATTTTCTAATATCTTGGTTTTTCTATCACAAACATCTTATTTTCTAAGAAAACTATCTTCTATTTTTTCATTTAAAAATATAGAAATAAAACTGTCTGTAACTCAACTTACAATACTATCAATATTGTGGGCCAAAAATAGCAACTCAGATATTTCTTTTGAAATAAGAAAGTTATGCAAGATAAAAAAATCTAATTTCATTAAAACAATAGAACCACTAGTTAAAGAAAAACTTATCCTTTTTGATCTTCAAACCAAAAAAGTTAGACTGAAAAAAATATGCATAACAGAAAAAGGAATTAATTTCATGGAAGAATTAGAAAATGTTATAGTAAAAAAAATAAGAGAAAGAAATGAACTTAGTATACTAATAGCATTTCTTTCTCAATTAAAACATTTAATAAAGTATTAAACAGACGCTGACCATAATCCATGAAGATTGCAGTATGCATATACCTGCAAAGGATCTTCATCTTCTGTTATAAAAAACCTGGCCATAGGGACATCGTTTGCTTTTAAGTAATGTCTGTATGCCCCCTTACTTGTTTCCAACTGAATCCACTTAATCAGATGTTCTTCAGTCATGGGATGAGCTATAGCCCCAACATTCACTAAAATAGCACCCTTTTCAAATGAAACAACTGGGACATGCTTTTCTTTAGCTGCATCTACAGTATTTGGTTCTAGTGCCCTCATAAGCTGAGAACAGCATATAGGAGCAGCATCACCACTACCATCTACTAATTCAACAATTTTTTTACAATTTTCACAAAAATAAAATTTTGCCATAAAAACTCCAGTAATGGTATTTTAATAACTTTACAAGCATAAGTCAAAACAATTTACTAATTAGCCCATTTAACCAAACGCACAGCATAACCACTTGCTCTTTCAGAATAAATATCTACAGAGCCTACTTGCGGAGCTGTAGTAAAGAAAATGTTATATGCATTATTACTATCTCTTGCAGTAGAAGACCAATAATCATTAGTAGTTCTATAGTCAATAACTGAACTAATCCATCTAGTGCCTGCTCCAACTAGGAAAACACATCCTACAGATTCTAGCTCCAACCACTCCCTATAAGTATAACTAATAGAATCTTTTACAGTTCCAGTAAAATTATCAGGGAAAAGAATCAAACCGAATGTACCATCTACTATAGCAGTATAATAACTCTTTTTATTACCTTTACCACCGTTAACAGTTCTATCAAATAATAGATAATTCCACTGTTCATAAGTTGGAGTGAACCATGTTTTTCCATCATCAACATTTACCCCCCAATCTACAAAATTACCTGAATAATCCTCACTCCATAGATCAATACCAAAGTCAGATTTTTCAGTAGACCAACCAAATAAATCAACCACATCCCCATTTTTAATTGCACTATCAACCAAGTTAAAATTTCCACTTGAATTTCCTATATATTCAAGCTGTGAAGCAGCAAAATCCCAAGTAAAGCTTCTTGTAGCATTATGATAGGTAGCTCTTAAAAGACCAGGTGAAAATATTACAGATTGTGCAGAAGACACACTAAAAATCCCTTCTTTAGACTCTGGCACTGGAGTTGAAGGAGCAGTTACAGTAACAGAGGAAGAAGGATAGCCACTCTCATGATTAGAATCTTCTTTATATCTTAAATAATAAGTCCCTGCTGTCAAGCCACCAATTTGAACACTGTTTTCTGGTACATCTTTCCATGTATTTTTATCGGTTGAATACTGATAGACTTTTGCTCTACTTAATCCCATTATCTTACCTGCACCACCTACAAGACTTTCCTGCATCTTATAATCAGCCGTTGCCATCTTACCTAATGTAGAAGATACCGTTCCTGAAGTTGAGCCTGTTAGAACACAGTCTTTGGTATTTCTTAACACAACCTTATAATTAAGCTTATATGTTCCTGCATCAATAACATAACTCCTTGTCTCACTGTATTTTTCATCTGTTTCATTTTCAAATTTGTATAAGAAATAAGCTCCATTTTTCACATCTAAATTATTTGACAATTCACCTGGAGTAAAAATCAACTGAGTGTCTCCATTATATCTTAATCCTGATATTGCTTTTGGTGCTGTTATATTTATTTCACGTTTATTAATAGTAGAAACAATGGTTCCACTAGTAGTTCCACTTAACTCATATACAGAATCATCAATTAGTATTACTCTCCAGTTAATCCTATACGTTCCAGCATGCTCACCACCAATATAAGAATCAGTATACGTTGTATCAGAATCTAATTTATACTCCATTTTTGCATAGTAATGACTTACCTGACCGCCATTAATAAGTACCTGACCATCTCCATTATATGTAAGAGTTTTCCCTGTAGGGAAAGTTGTAACATAAATCTTAATTTTATTAATAGAAACTTCAATACTTCCTTTTGCATCACTTGCATCATACATATCAGATTGATTAATAACTCTCCAATAAACCCTATATGTCCCTACATCTGTACCCTTAATATCATTCACACTATCATACCATGTTGACCCATTTAAACTATACTGCATTTTACCCGAATTAGTAGAACCAGCATTTATCAATACCTGAGATGTGTCATA
The DNA here is from genome assembly GCA_902773355.1 of uncultured Spirochaetales bacterium. Classification (GTDB taxonomy): domain Bacteria; phylum Spirochaetota; class Spirochaetia; order Sphaerochaetales; family Sphaerochaetaceae; genus CACYEI01. Next base: position 2,682 of record CACYEI010000029.1, on the reverse strand, counting down.
AATAAAGGTTAAAGATTTAGCAGTAGGAGCAGTCACTGTTACCTTAGCTTTATTAATGGATGCGGTTAAAGAACCACTAGATTTACCTAAGATACCATAATCTGTATTAAGCAAGATAAGTCTCCAATAAACTGTATAACTTCCTGCATTAGTAGCAGTAATTTTATTTACATCATCATGCCAATTGGTATTATCCAGGCTGTATTGAATCTTTAACAGAGCTGTATCACTGACAACACCTGGATTTATCAGTACCTGTGCTTTACCAGTATAAGTTAAACTCTTAGCAGTTGGTTCAGTTAATAACCTTACTTTTGCTTTAGATATTGTATAGCTGCAGCGATCATAAAAAGAATAATCCGATGAACTTAAACTATAATTTGAATTACTTAATGCATCACTAGATAAAATAGCAATCTCATATGTGCCTTCATCTTTTGCTCCTTTGGTTCCATAATAAGTAACAACTTTACATGTATCACCATCATATATACCTGTTAGAATTATATAAGGGGCTTGTATTTCTCCCGTCCATGGTAATTCAGCTTTACTATGACTAGAATCTACTCTCTCGGCATTGCTCCATTTATAATCCAATTTTTTCTTATTTATAATTGCATCAAAACTACCTGAAGTACCAGCTGAATAATTAAAATTATCAGTTGAACCAATACCTTCTATTTTCCAATAAACTTTATAACTTCCTGCATTTATTCTCTTTAAATTATCATTATTAGCATCTTCATACCATGTTTTATTATCCAAACTATATTTAAATGTACCTATAGATTCAGAATTATAATAAGCTGACCCAGGATAAATTAAAAGTTGCAAAGTTTTATCATATGTACTTCCATAAGATTCTGGTACATTTACTGTAACCGAAACTTTAGCAATAACCACATCAAAACTACCATTACATTTACTCACATCAAAATTACCACTTTCATCTGTTACTCTCCAATACACGGTATATGTACCTGCATTTATAGCCTGAATATCTGTATCATTAGAAGTCCATGTTTTATTATCTAAACTGTATTCTATAGTTCCGCCTACTGTAAATCCAACATAAGATATAAGCTGTTGATATGTCTCATTATATACCAGTCCACTTTTTCCATTAGGAGCTGATGCAAACGCTTCATATTTATTAATTGTATATACCGTTGTTTTTTCAGCTGGTAATTTATAATTAGGATTACTTAAACTTTCTGCTGTAGCTGTATATGTTCCAGCGTTAGTTTGCCTTCCTGTAATATTAACAGTACAAGAATCACCGCTTAGCAGTCCTTCTACAGAAGCAATAGGTCCTTGTTCATGCCCATTATAGGTTAAATTTGTATTACTCCATTTAAGAGTAACTTCCTTTGGAGATACTACCACTGGTAGTGTTCCATTAGCTTTACTTACATCATATATCCCAGTTTCATCATAAACTTTCCAATAAATCAAATAAGTATCTGCATTTATTGCCGTTAAATCACCAATATTTGTTTTCCATGTCTTATTATCAAAACTATATTGGAACACACCAGCACTAGCTACTCCCGCTGTTTTTATAAGCCCCTGAGCGTTTCCATTATAAACAAGCCCTGAATTTGCCACAGGAGCTGTATATGTTATTTCTGCAGGTACTATTGTATATGAAACAGTTCTTGTACCTGGAAGTTTGTAGTTACTGTTACTCAAAGAACTAGCTGTAGCAGTATATGTACCTACAGCTGTCTGTTGACCTATAACAGTTACTGTACATATGTCTCCACTTATCAAGTTTGATACTGTTGCAGTTGGTCCCTGTGCTTTTCCATTATATGGTAAGCTTGTATTAGTCCATGTAAGAGTTGCTTCTTTTTGTGCTATATTTACATTAACAGATGAGCTAACAGCTCCACTTAATCTATAATTAGTAGTATCAGTTAAAACTGCTTTCCAGTAAACTGTATAACTTCCAGCATTAGTCCCTGTTATATCATTTATACTTGTCTTCCATGTCTTATTATCCAAACTATATTGAATATTTCCAGCACTAGAATTAGAAAGGCTTCCAGCATTAATTAATACTTGTGCAGATTTATTATAGATCAAACCACTCTTAGCAGTTGGTGCAGTTGAAGAAACGGAAACCTTGTTGATTATATATGACGTAGTTCTAGCACTAGGAAGTTTATAGTTACCATTACTTAATGTACTAGCTGTAGCAGTATATGCACCTGCGTTAGTCTGTTGCCCTGTAACAGTTACGGTACATGAATCTCCACTTATCAAATTTGATACGGTTGCAGTTGGTCCTTGTACTTTTCCGTTATATGTTAGAGTTGTATTACTCCATGTAAGTGTAACTTCTTTCTGTGCTATATTTGCATTAAGTGTTCCACTCGCAGTTCCACTTAATTGATAATTTGTCATATCGCTTAATACTGCCTTCCAGTAAACTGTATAGCTTCCAGCATTAACTTTTGTTATATCATTTATGCTTGTCTTCCATGATATGTTATCCAAACTATATTGAATGCTACCAGCACTAGAATTAACAACACTTCCTGCATTTATTAAAACTTGTGCAGATTTATTATATATTAGACCAGTTTTAGGAGTTGGAGCTGTAAAAGTAAATGCAGCTTTACTAATTACTACACTAATATTCCCTTTAGCACTACTTACATCAAAAACACCTGAACT
>CACYEI010000028.1 GCA_902773355.1 uncultured Spirochaetales bacterium | reverse complement strand
TCAGGATTATTCTGAATAAAAGTTATATCTGCAGTAGTTTTTTTCTCCCAAACTGCATACAGATTAATATCAGAAGTAAGCTGAATTGATTTACAATCTGTATATGACACTATGTTAGAATTTAGCTCTGTACTCCAACCTTTAAAGTTATAAAAATTGTAGATGAAATTATTCATATCTAAAGTGGTTCTGGTATTGTATTTAACCACCTGTTTTTTTTCTTCACCAGTTCCATTATTTGCATGAAAAGTTACAGTTGGCTGAAACCAAATTGCATACAAATCTACATCTGAAGTAAAACTTACAGTATCATGACTGAAATACTTAGGTATTTTGGATTCTTTATTATCCGTCCATCCTAAAATCCCATAATCTACCAATGAAAAAATATCAGATTTAAGTTCAACTGGAGTGTTATAATTCACTTCCTCCGTTATTGATTCATCATTATTATCAGTATTCTTATGATAAGTGATAGTAGGTCTATACCATATGGCAAATAAGTCCAAATCTAAACTTAATGACACTTCTTCTTCATCTAAATATAGAGCTACTCTGCCATCTGAAAAATTACTCCAACCACTAAATAAATAACCTGAATTTGTAAAAGTATTCTTTCTAAGTTTTGTATATTCATTTTCTATAACACTTTGGGTAATCTTACTACTTGATTCATTAATACCATTTATGTTTGGATAAAATGATATAGTATGTTTTGTTTTAGCTTTCCAAACTGCATATAGTTCCAAATCCCTATCTATTCCTTCACTTTCACAACTTGGTCCTTTAAATATTTCTTCTCCATCTGAATAATCTGCTTCTACTCCGCTTTTTTTTGTACTCCAGCCTAAAAAAATATAGTCTGGACGTTCAAACGTATTTACGTCTAAAATAAATTTTGTAAAAAGAGGAACAACTTGTTTTTTGGGTTCTTTATTGCCAAAATTTGGATAAAAAATTACATGTGCTTCAGTAATTTCTTCCCATACTGCATATAAAACTAAATCATGATCTAAGCATACACTAGCATTGTCATTATAAACTATGATGTTTCCATTCTTTTCTGTAGTCCATCCTTTAAACCTATGGATAGAACGAGAAAAAGTATTAGGTGTTAAATAAGAAGAAATAGGAGCATATGAAATAGTTTGTGTTTTAATCTGATTATTTTCATCATTAGATAAAAAGGTTATGGTAGGTCTATACCAAATGGCATACAGATTAGTATCTTCACTAAATGTTACCTGCTCTTCATCTGCATACATGACTTTACCTGATAAAGAATCTGTACTCCAGCCTAAGAATTTATACCCAATATTATAAAAAGGAAATGCCATAAGATTAGAAGTTTTACCTTTTGGCATTTTCTGTATTTCTATTTGATTTACGCTATTATTTGAATGAAATATTATCTCTATAGTGCTATCTACTTTAGGACTTGTATCAGGGCATGAAACAAAAAAGATTATAGGGATAGCTATAAAGAACAATAAAACTTTTAATCTTTTTATCATAACACACCCCATAATCTCTATATAGAGAATTGATTATAGAATCCAAAATTCTAATTTGAATTATAAAAAATATATTATCAAATTCCAATAAATTATTAAAAAATTATTAATTTTATATTTTGCAATTATTAATTCAGCTAAGAATTGTAGGCATATATGAATTACGGATATATAAGAGTTTCAAGTGATAAACAGACGGTTGAAAACCAAAGATTTGAAATTGAAATTTTCTGTAAAAAAAATAATTTAACTGTTGATGGATGGATAGAAGAAACAATCAGCGGAATGAAAAACTATTCAAAACGGCAGTTAGGGAAACTGCTTAAAAAAGTAAAAAAGAATGACTTAATTATCTGCACAGAATTAAGCCGCCTTGGAAGAACACTATTCATGATTATGGATATTCTTAACATCTGTATGAATAAAGAATGTAAAGTATGGACTATTAAAGATGGTTATAGACTTGGAGAAGATATACAAAGTAAAGTTTTAGCATTTGCTTTTGGATTAAGTGCGGAAATTGAAAGGAATCTTATCAGCCAGAGAACCAAAGAAGCTTTAGCACGTAAAAAAGCAGAAGGTGTCAAACTTGGCAGGCCAAAAGGAAGTCTATCTTCTCATGTTAAACTAACAGGTAAAGAGAAATTTATAATCAACCTATTGAAACATAACGTATCAAAAAGACAGATTGCAAAAAAATGCAAAGTCAACAAAGCAACTGTTTATAGATTTATAAAAACACAGAATTTATACCAGAAATGTTAAATATGTTATAAAAATCAATTCTCTTTTTAAGTTATAATTTGATTTTTCCACCTATTTGGATTTGTAATTCATGTATTTCTGTCCCTATACTTATACTCTTATCTGCATTTGATGTAGAATATGTAATAATTCCAATAGGTGAAGTTTTTGTTAAACCGTCCGCTTTGAAAAATTGATATGAAGTATTAAATTTTAAACTAAAACTTTTTGACAGCTCATAAGAAAAACTAAGTGCTGTAAAGAGACCACTTGCATTATCATGAAGTAAATCACAAAATTGGGCTGATCTTAAAAAGTGATTATCTATAGCATCAATTTTAAGAAATGGATACCAAATGATTTTTATATTGAAATTAAATTTATTTGTATTGTTCCAATTATTTGAAAATACAAATCCAATTCCGCCATATAATCTCTGCTGTTCATATGTAATGGCAGTTCCATTTAAAAATATTTTTTCCTCATTTCCTGTCCATGGTTCTGTATCATCTTTGGGGTACTGGAAAAAACCATCATCACTTTCAAATTTAAAATTAGAATAACCACCTGATAAACCGAATGAAAGAACTATTTTATTTAAAAATAAGTAATACCATAAATCTAAAGTAAATCTGTAATCTTTATCAGTAATTAACTTATGTTCTGAGTATTTTGTAATCTTCCCCATGTTTGAACCAGATATAAAATAATCCTTATCTATGACTGAACCTGACATGATAGGAATAGCTGAATAGACAGATAAATCAAAACCAAAATTATTAATTTTGTATTCAAAATCAACATCTATTCCTGGCCTAAAACCTTTCTAGTTAAGTTCACTTTCTATTATTTTATTCTCAAATACATATTCATTTATCTTAGAAAAAGAGGACTATTTTTATAAGCCAAAATTATATATTCTGAAATTTCTCAAGAACCTAGGTTCTATTTAGATACTAATGGTTTTATTGTAGAAGCAACAGCTTTTTTTATAACTGGTGAAAATTTGGATTTCCTTTATATTTTGTTAAATAGTGCTGTAATGACTTTATTTTTTAAAAAATTTTATGCTGGAGGAGGTTTAGGAGAATTTGGGTATAGGTATAAAAAAACATTTTTAGAAAAATTACCTTTACCAAAATGTAAATCATATTCAACTTCGAGAATTAATAATTATTCAAATCAAAAGCCTGACATTAATAACTCTGATATTACAGAAATAATATGCAGTTTATACAACTTAAGTAATGAAGAAAAAAATTTTATTAATGCCTTACTTCAAAAGAAGTAAAATTTAATTGATTAATGACTTCTTTTTCTTTTTCTGTAAAATCATAAAAAGAGAAAATATATTCTTCTATTGAATCTTTATTTAAACTATCAGTGAATTTAATTATATTTTTTCCAATTAACGTTTTTACAAAAATATTTTCTAAAGGAACAGGCAATAATAATAGTCTATTTGTTTTTAGTTCACCTTCAATACCTCCTCCCATATAATATTTTCTGAGAGCATAAAATATCGTTTTTGAACAAAGCATTAATGATAAATATTTTAAAGAGTTCCCCGTAATTAAATTTCCTGGAGCACAAACAAGATAATAGTTAGTATCAAAGGCAAAAAAAGGAGTTCTAGGCATAATGCAGGGCCATATAATTTTTGGCTTATAAAAATAGTCCTTTAATAAATGCTTTTATTTTACTTGCTAGAGTACTTTTTAGGTAAAACTGTCAAAATCAGGTTTTATTAATAATTTAATGCAAATTTCAACTTTTATTGTACAATACAAATAGGAGGGGTAGAAAATGCTTTCAAATGAAATGACTTCAATAATATTGAAAATACTTTCTAAAGAAGGATGTAAAGAATGCTATCTTTTTGGTTCACATGTTACAGGAAGTTCAAATGAAAACTCTGATTTGGATATTGGTATAAAAGGATTGCCACATCAAAGATTTTTTACTGTACATTCAGCATTAGAAGATGCAACACATAAAACAGTAGATTTAATTGATTTTGATGATAATCCACGTTTTTTTAATTTACTTAGGGATTTAGGAGAATTAAAAAAAATTGAATAAATCTTTTAAAACAAAAATTATTTATGAAGTTTCACAAATAGATGAACTTATTGAAAGTTCTAATATCCTTATAGATTTATGCAAAATTAAAGAGCCTGATTTTATAGAGCTTTCTGCTGTGGGAAGTATACTTCATTCTTTTTATAATGGGATAGAAAATATCTTTATACTTATTGCAAAGATGTTAGATTTTAATTTTACTCAAACTCCTCAATGGCATAGAAATTTAATTGATTATATGTTTAATCATGATAACTTCCTTTCTGTTGATTTAAGACCTCTACTTACAGAATATATGGGTTTTAGACACTTTTTTAGACATACATATGGTTATTCTATAAAATGGGAAAATGCTCTTATCTCTTTTTAGGTATGCCTGATTTTTGGAAAAAAATACGTCATTCAATCTTATCTTATTGTGGAGAAATTGATTGAGATTTATTAATTAATTTTGTTTCTTTTTCTGTTAAATCATATAATTCGTAAATTCTTTTATCAATTATTATACCTTTCTGTTCCATATTTTCTTTTTGTGTGCTACTTATCATTATTTTGAATTCTTCTTCAATATCATTATTAACACGTATAATTGGAATTACTTCAAAAAATATTTTACTTAGTTCTCTTCCCCTTCCTAATTCTGGGAAAGAATCTTTAAAACAAAATTTAAATAAAGAACTTAAAATATTGGCCAAAATTACTTATTCTATAGAAAACCAGAATACTAGAATTTTACTTAGAAATTTCAGTAAAAAAATAACTGGTGATTCAAAATATTTAGAAAAAATTTCTTCTAAAATACTCCATATTTTTAATTGTTTTGATTTTATTGATACTAATAATTTTAATATAGAATCTGATAATAAAAATAAATACAGTGATTTTTCTGAATTATGTGAAATGCATTTTATATACAGAAACACCAGGTTTGTACGTATAAAAAATGGCTTTAGCCTAAGTTATAAAGAGCAATTAATCAATTTAGATATTTTCAGTTCCGAATTTGCCATTTCTGATACAATAATATCAAATCTAACTATTACAGATATTTATGCAAAAAAAATAATAACTATAGAAAACTTAACTACATTCACATATTTTAATGATCCAAATGCCATAATAATCTACTTGGGTGGGTACGCTGGTAAAGCGGAAATAGAACTTATAAAAAAGATTCACGCATTCAAACCTCTTAAGTGTTACCACATAGGTGACATTGACTGGGGAGGCTTTGAAATTCTTTTAAATTTAATAGAAAAAACAAATATTAAATTTAAACCATTATACATGGGAATATAAGAACTGAAAAAATATAAATCAGAATGTAAAGCCCTCACTCCAGAAGATAAAATCAGGCTTGAAAAATTTAAAAATAAAATTGATTCCTCTAATTACTTATCTTTATTAGATGTAAATGTCATAAATTACATGCTTGATAATAATTATAAGTTAGAGCAGGAATCTTTAGAATTTAACTAAAAGTACTATTTAAAACCAAGCCCAACAAACCATATTAGCTTTCTCATTGTAATAAACAGATAGTCCATTATAAGAATCAGAAACTGGTTCACTATAATAGACAAACCACTCTTCCCATGAATCACCCTCTTCATATATTTCTGTATATAAATCACCACGTTTAGAAAGTTTGTCTATGTATGTATTAAACTGGTTTCTAGAAACATTATATGAATAAATAACCTTTTCTGTATCATCCCATCTACCATGTAAGTCTGTACCTATACTATCCAGCCCTCCTTTTGGTAATGCTTCTTTAGCTAAAGACCAGTTTACTTTAGGAAGCTCTTCTAACATAGGATAATCTTTAATCATGGTTTTAGCATCATAGATACCTGCGTATAATTTTCCACTCCAGCTTGAATATTTTATATTAACACAAAGTTTAAAACCCTTAAAATCATAAAAAGCATTAAATTCATTATCATAACCAATTAAATCATCTATTTCATCAGCTTCTACTATTGTTCCATTTCCAATAGGTTCCCCTCTGTATCCAGCATCCCAAACCTTATTAATCAGTTTTTCATAAGATTCTTCTGCAGATTCACATTCATAAACAAAACCATTCCAGAATCCTTCTGTAAGAACAGCTCCATCATCATATATTGCCCCGTTCTCATATTCATCTGGAGTAAGATCAATCATTCCCATATTCTGCCAAACTGATGCATCTGGTAATTTTGACCATGAAGTTACTGGAGGAAACTTAAAATATTCAGTTCCTAATCTAGTATCTGATTTTACTAAACTGTTAAGAGCCCCCATCATTTTATCATAATCTGTAGCACTTTCAGAAATATTTGAATTATTACTTGTATTACTAGAAGAAGGAGTATTTAAAGTTTCTGTAATAGAACCAGTAGAATTATTAGACTTATTTTTACAAGAAAAAACTGTAAGGGAAACTAATATAACTAATAAGGCAACAAAAAGAGTATTGATATTTTTTTTCATTTTATGACTCCAAAATTTCACATTTAAATTAGGTAATTCTAATCTACATTTCTATACGTAGCAACCTATATTTTTTAACTTGTTATTTTATAAATAGACTATTCTAATTTTATTCTATTCTAATTCTACTGCACCAGTATAAAGATTATAATAAACACCTTTTTCTTTAAGCAGGCTTTCATGATCACCTCTTTCTATAATATGACCATGATCTAAAACCATAATAGCATTACTGTTTTTTATAGTTGATAATCTATGAGCTATTACAAATACAGTTCTACCTTTCATAAGATTATCCATCCCCTTCTGAACTAGAGCTTCAGTTCTAGTATCTATTGAAGATGTAGCTTCATCTAAAATCATTACAGGTGGATCTGATATTATAGCTCTGGCTATAGATAAAAGCTGTCTTTGTCCCTGTGAGAGATTAGATGCATTTGCTGATAAAACAGTATTATATCCATTTGGAAGTCTTGTAATAAAACCATCAGCATTTGCTAATTTAGCGGCCTTAATACATTCCTCATCAGTGGCATCTATTCTTCCATATCTTATATTATCCAGAACTGTACCAGAAAACAAATTCACATCTTGTAGGACAATACCTAGAGAACGCCTTAAATCAGGTTTTTTTATCTTAGTAATATTAATCCCATCATATCTAATCTTACCATCTGGAATATCGTAAAATCTATTTAATAAGTTTGTAATAGTGGTTTTCCCTGCGCCTGTTGCACCTACAAAAGCAATCTTCTGCCCTGGCTTTGCATAAAGAGAAATATCAAATAAAACCTGTTTCTCTTCAGTATAACCAAAGTCAACATTCTCCATGACTATATCACCTTTAAGTGGTGTATATGTAATACTTCCATCTGCCTTATGAGGATGTTTCCATGCCCAGTTATCAGTATGTTTATCCGTTTCATGGATATTTCCGTCCTTATCATATTCCACAGAAACAAGTGAAACATATCCACCATCTTTTTCCTCTTCTTCATCCATAAGACTGAAAACTCTGGAAGCTCCAGCCATCCCCATGGTAATCATATTTATCTGTTGAGTAATCTGACCAATAGTCTGAGATAAAGATCTAGCCATAGTAAGAAAAGAAACAATTATCCCTATGGTTATCTGACTTATTCCACTTATACTTAAATTATCAACATTTAAGAACACTAAAATGCTACCTACTAGAGCAAGAAAAACATAAAGGATATTTCCCATATTATTAGTTATTGGCCCCAGAATATTTGAAAAAATATTAGCTGCTGTACTGTCTTTACCCAGTTTATCATTAAGTATATCAAAATCTTTTTTAGATTCTTCCTGATGGCAGAAAACCTTAATTACACGCTGCCCCTCCATCATTTCTTCTATAAAGCCTTCTTCTTTTGCTAAAGACTTTTGTTGAGAAAGCATATAAGAAGCACTTTTCCCTCCCACTTTCTTCACTATATTAACGGTAACAAAAAGAGCTAGAATTACAGCTAATGTCAAATATACACTATAAACTATCATCATTACAAAAACAGAGACAACAGAAAGAAAGCTCTGTATAAATGTAGGTATTCCCCTTCCAATCAATTCTCTAATAGCATCTGTATCATTTGTATAAGAAGACATAATATCACCATGAGGATGTGTATCAAAATATTTCACTGGTAGTTTTTCCATTTTAGTAAACATATCATCTCTAAGATTTCTTAACGTTCCCTGTGTAACTTCTGCCATAGTTCTAGCTTGAATTAAAGTACATAAGACACTGATTAAATATACAATACCCATGGTAATGGTAATGCTTAATAAATTCTTTAAAACGCTGTTAAGCCCTGTATTCAAACCAGGAATTATTACCAAATCTATAAGACGTTGGGTAAATACGGTAGTTACAACGGAAGCTAATGCACTAAATAAAATACAAAAGATAACTAAAATTAGTTTGAATTTATAATTAAAAGCCACATATTTTAACAATCTTAGAAGTGTACCTTTTTTTATTTTAAGAATTTGACCTTTATTTTTAATTTCTTTTCTTCTAATTTCTTTTTTCATACTGTTATCTCCTGCACTGAACCTTTATTCTGTGAATAATAAACTTCACTGTAGATACCTTTCTTTTCCATAAGTTCTTCGTGTGTACCATATTCAACTATTTCTCCATCATCCATGACTAGTATTAGTTCTGCTTTCTGTACAGAGGATACACGCTGAGCAATTATCAACTTAGTAACATCTGGCATAGTCTCAGATAGAGATTTCATAATTTTTGCTTCTGTAAGTGTATCTACTGCACTGGTTGAATCATCCAAAATAAGAATCTTTGGTTTTTTTATTATTGCTCTGGCTATACATAATCTTTGTTTTTGACCGCCTGAAACATTTGTTCCTCCCCTTTCAATCAACGTATCATATTTTTCAGGAAACTTTTGAATAAAATCATCAGCCTGAGCAATTTTACAAACAGTTTCTATTTCAGCATCTGTAGCATCTTTTTTCCCATACCTAATGTTATCTTTTACAGTTCCGGAGAATAAGACATTCTTTTGTAAAACAACAGAAACCTGTTCTCTTAAGCTGTTCAAGTCATATTCTCTGACATCTACACCTCCAACCTTTACACTTCCATCTGAAACATCATAAAGACGTGAAATTAGCTGAATTAGTGTAGTTTTTGATGAACCAGTACCACCAATAATACCTACAAATTGACCACTATCTATATGTAAATTAATATTCTGAAGTGCATTTTTCCCTGATTGACCACTATATCTAAAATTTACATTATTAAAATCAATACTCCCATTCTCAACTTTCTTTATACCGTTCTTTGGAGAGACCATAGTACTTTTTGAATCAATAACTTCTGTTATTCTTCTAGCACTTTCTATTGAAATTGAACACATTACAAATACCATGGAAAGCATCATCATAGACATAAGAATCTGAATTCCATAAGTTATTAAAGATGATAACTGACCAGCAGTCATACTAACTTCATTAGTTTTTATAATAATGACCGAACCAAAATAACTTACCAATAGCATGGCCAGATAAACAGAAAATATCATGATAGGCTGTAATAATGCCAAGCTTTTTTCAGCTTTAGTAAAATCTTTTTTCACACTCTCTGAAGCCATCTTGAATTTATTTATTTCAAAATCTTCTCTTACAAATGATTTAACAACTCTGATACCTGAAATATTTTCTTGAACAGTGGCATTTAAAGCATCATATTTCTTAAAAATTCTTCTGAAAACTGGAAGATTTGTATGTCCTATTAAAAAAAGAGCTATAGCTAAAACGGGAATTATTGCTAAAAAAATTAAAGCCATATCTACATTTATTCTGAAACTCATAATAACCGAAAATATTAACATTAATGGACTTCTTACTGCCATTCTAATAATCATTTGAAAAGCAATCTGTACATTTGTTACATCACTGGTCATTCTGGTTATTAAACTTGATGTTGAAAATTTATCTATATCAGAAAAAGAAAGATCCTGAATAGAATAATAAATATCATGCCTCAGATTTTTTGCAAAACCACATGAAGCTATAGCAGCATTACGTCCAGAAAGTACTCCGCTAATTAGTGAAACAATAGCCATCCCAAACAGAATTAATCCATATCTTAAAATTAATCCTGAAGAATTCAATTTCATATTATCTATTAATTTGGCCATATAAAGAGGAAGCAAACACTCCATAGCAACTTCAAAAATCATAAACACTGGAGTTAAGATTGTACTTCTTTTATATTCTCTTACACTTTTCATTAATGTTTTAATCATCATTACCTCTTACACAAATGCAGTTCTAAGCAAACATTAATGAAAATAATAAAAAAAAACTTAAGAGTCCATAATATTATTAAAGAGAATTGATATTAAAACGTATTAACGTTTAAACGCTCTTATTTGCTTTAGCTCTTTTATATTCTTTTCTCTTTTTCCTCATAATTTTAGCTTCAGGAGAAAAAGCATTACCCATAATCTTAAACCATCTTTTAGAAGCATAGCTTAAAAGACCTGTAACCTTATCTTCCGCTCTTCTCATATCTGAACACTCTGCATGATCCCTGATTAAATGAATAGCATCAAATTCACACCTTGTTGTACATATTCCACAACCAATACATTTATTTTCATCAACTACTGCCGCACCACAACTCAAGCATCTTCCTGTTTCTATTTTTACCTGTTCTTCAGTTAATGTTAAATGAGCGTCTTTAAAAGATTTTTTATAATCAATATTAGGATCCATTCCAGCTTCCTGACGTCCTGCCTTATCGTAAGAAGGATAGGATAAATCCAATTTATTTAAAGGTGTAAACTTTCTTCTATCTTTTCCTATAGTCATATGAGCTCTACGTCTTACAAAACGTGCAAGTGAATCTGCAGCTTCATGTCCCTGAGCTATAGCATCTATCACAAACCTTGGTCCAGTATATACATCACCACCAACAAATATTTCAGGGTCTTCCGTCTGATAGGTAAGTTTATCAGCTATAGGATAATTTCCGTTTCTAAATTCCACTTTTCTCCCGCCCAAAAGATTACCCCATTCTACCGCCTGACCTATTGCAAATATTACTTTATCCGCAGGTGTGGTTATTACATCATCTTCATTATATTGAGGAGAAAACTTACCAGTTTCAGGATCTATGGTTCTGGTACATAACTTTAAACTAATACCAACTACATTATTTTCAGAATTGGTTTGTAAAGATGCAGGGCCTCTACTATTTATTATATTTATTCCTTCTTCTAATGCTTCAGCTATTTCGTCTTTACTGGCAGGCATGGTCTTTTCATCTTCTAAACAATACATCTTTACAGATTCTGCTCCTAGCCTTTTAGCTGTCCTGGCACAATCTATGGCAACATTACCTCCACCTATAACAACAACATTTCCAGTAAATTTATTTTTAGAAGAAAGAGCATTTTTTAAATAATTTACAGCTATATCTGTTCCGTTAGCCATATCCCCGCTTACAGAAGGTCTTCTACCCCCCTGACATCCTATAGCTATATAAAAGGCTTTATATCCCTGTTCTTTAAGCTGTGAAATAGTAATATCTTTACCAACTTCAATATTACATTTAATTTCAACCCCCAGTTCTTTAATAATCTCTATTTCAGAAGCTATTACATCCTTTTCCAATTTATAAGAAGGTATGCCATAAGTTAACATTCCACCAGGAAGTTCATTTTTTTCAAATACTGTAGGTTTAAATCCCATTACTGCTAGGTAATAAGCACATGAAAGACCAGCTGGACCTGCTCCTATAATAGCTATTTTTTCCTTAAACTCACCCTTATTAGAAGCTATGATTTTTTTAGGGATATACCTGTTTTCTGATTTTATTTCTAAATCAGCTACATATTTTTTTACGGCATCTATAGATACGGCTTTATCTATATCACCCCTGGTACATTCATCTTCACATTTTTTATTACATACTCTTCCGCAAACAGCAGGAAAAGGATTCTCTCTTTTAATTAATGCTAAAGCCTCTCTATATTTCCCGTCATGAGCTAATTTCAAATAACCTTGAACTGGAACATGAGCAGGACAGGCTACTTTACATGGAGCAGTACCGCTGTCATAGGTATTTGATAATCTTGCTGTATCTCTGTAGCTTTCATCCCAAGCATAAGAACCCCAATGGATTTTATCTGGAAGAATTGACTTAGGATATTCTACTGGACTCCTGTCTTTTTTGCATAATTTTTGACCAAGTTTTACAGCTCCAGATGGGCATGATTCTACACATTTGCCACACGCTACACAATTCATAGGAGTAACCTTGGCGGTATAAGCACTTCTGGATAAATTGGGAGTATTGAATAATAAAGACGTTCTTAAAGCATTACATATTTTTACGTTACAGTTACATATGTCAAAAATCTTATGCTCACCATCTATATTTGTAACCTGATGGACATATCCATTATCTTCCGCTCTTTGAAGTATCTCTAATGCCTCATCTTTGGTGATATAATGGGCTCTGTTTGTTTCTACTGTAAAATCTGCCATATCACCAACCTGAATACACCAGTCTTCAGGGTCATCTATACAGCCATCTCCTAAGACTTCTCTGGAATATCTACAGGAACATATACCTGCTGCTATATGCCCATCATATTTTTTAAGCCAATGTGAAATATGCTCAATATCCAGTGATTCATTTTCCATAGAAATAGCTTTTTCTACAGGAATGACATGCATTCCTATACCATTTCCACCTGGACGTACCATTTGGGTAACTCCTGCCAATGGGACAAAGGTCATTCTTTCAAAAAATGATGCGTTAGTTGGATGTTTATCTACGTCTTCCTTTCTGGAATTAAAAAGCTCAGCTATACCTGGAACAAAAAAAGACAATCTGTAACGTTTAATTTTAGGTCTGTCTTTTAGCTCTCCATCATGTCCATAGTTATCACCGTAATCATATTCAATCAAACCTAGATATGACATTTCATCTAGTAACTTCTGCAAACTTTCTGCTGTGTGTGTTTTACAGTTCATTTTTAGAAGTTCATCAAAAGTATAAAACTTTCTTAACTTCATTTTTAGAACCACATCTGCCATTTCATCAGTTACAACCTCTTTTAAACCCCAATACTCAGGATCATTTGAAGTAACACCAAAAAGCTTATGTGGCACTATATCTGTTATTTTTCTACCTAATTTTATTATTTTTTTATCAGGTTTTTTTTCTCCTTGATATTTGCTAACTATATTTTTATTCTGTTCAGGCATGCATATCCTCTCTGTCAATTCTCTATTATTATATTAATTCTTCCATTGTAACAGATAAATGAAATTTTAAAAACTAAACCTTTATTTTTATTTTATCTATTTTAAATTCATCATATGGTTTGAAATATTTTAATTGTATTTCATTTTTCTCCCAGGAACCATCTTCATAAAACTTATTTATATATGATGTAATACTATCTCCAGCCATATAGGAACCGTTTTCATTTATATTATCAAGAAATAGAAAAATTTTTTTTATTTTATAAATAGACGAAAAAATTGTAGCTCTAGTTTCATTTAACAGATCCGAAATAGCATTTCTAGGAAGTTTATACCCTTTCTTTATTTTCTCAGAACTCTCAGTAACTGTTTCTGTATGTTTTCCTCTGTCTTCAACCAAATCCCACTTTCTAATTGATTTAATCCAATTAATATTCATCTTCTTTTCATCTTTTGCTTTTATAAATTCTTTTCTATAAAATGCAGGCTTAATTAGCTCAATTAAATTTTTTGTTTGCTCTAAATCTATGTTAAACAATTCACAAAGCCTATCTGTTATCTCATCAGTCAAATCTGGCGCTAAGGAAATTAAATAAACAAAAAAACATTTTCTAAAATATGGTCTCTCTTTAAAAATAAACTTTACAAATTGTATATTCCCTTTGGATTTAGGACTGTTCCCATAAATAAATGTGTCTTCAGCTATCATTAGTGTTGGATCATCTTCTGTCATTAAAAATGCACTGTTTATTTGAATAGCATTTTCTATATCCTGTTCTCTCTTTTTACAACTTATAAATGATCTGTATTTCATTTTTATACAATGGAATAAATATGGGAAAATATTACCTGAACTTACATCATAATTTTTTATCACATTAGGTATTGTTTTCCTAAAATACAACATGAAATCAGCAGCATCTTCTCTAGATAGGCTAAGTTCAGTTTGAGGTAGATAGTATGAAATAACAGACAAATTATTACAAATCTCTTCATATAAAGATAATGCTTTGTCTTTATTATTGACGTCTTTTATTAAATCCTTATACTTTATTATTTGTTCAGTTATTGTTAAATTATCAGGTAACATAATACACTCCTTATTCTTTATATTTGTATTTTATATTTGAAAAACACCGTCTTTTACGCCCAATATAGTGTTTTTTAATAAAATCTTATTTTTTTTTAATTTTTATTCTGAAAATAATAATTTTGGTTATCTAAGATAACTAAAAGACACATAAAAAATACATTCTACAATAATTGAAAACGCTGAGTACTTCTGAAAATATAGCTTTATATACATTAAATACTCGTAAAAAACATACAACAGAACAAATTATTATTTTTTTTGGTTTAAGAAATTTATAAAAAATAATTTAACTTTATTTTTGGAGGTTTTAAATGAATGATTTAAACACTATTCTAATTGAAGGAAAACTAACACATGATCCAACTATTACCATGATTACAGCAGATGCTGTAGTATGCAGATTTTCTATAGCTGTTAACAGACGCTACATGGATAGAAAAAAATCTGAATATGTAGAAAATGTTTCATATTTCATTGTTGAAACATGGGGAAAAGTAGCAGAAAACTGTGCCAAATGGTTGACTAAAGGAAGAGGTGTACGTGTTGTTGGACATTTAAAACAACACAGGTGGACAGAGAACAGACCTGAATCATATCCAAGAGAACGAGTTTATATACTTTCTGAACATATAGAATTCTCACCGATAAAAAACAAGTCAGAAGAAAAAACTATAGAAATAATTAAACCAGATACAGATGAAAAAAATAATATTGAAACAGTAGAAGCCCAGAATATACTGGATAAAACAGTGGAAGAAATCAACAAAGTAGAAGAATAATTTTAATTAATATTCTACTTGTTGAAATTGAATACCTAGGGTAAAAGTGTTCTTGTGAAGCTTTTACCCATTTTATAAAATTGCGTAATTCTAAAAAGAATTGCCTAAAAGTGTTAAAAATTTTATATTTAATAGCTTTGGAGATTTTATGAAACATAGTTTTCTTTTTACACAATTAGTAAGAAGAGATTTTAGTAAAAAATATAAAGGAACAATTTTAGGCATGATTTGGAGTCTTCTTTCTCCTCTGCTGCTTCTTCTAATCATGAGAATTGTTTTTACTAATTTTTTTGGCAGAGGAATACCACACTATACTACTTTTCTATTTTGTGGGAATTTGTTCTTTTCCTTTTTTACCGAAGCTACTAATGCTGGTATGGTATCTTTAAGAAACAATGCTCCCATATTTACAAATATATCAATTCCAAAACATTTATTTGTTGTGGCTAGCAATGTACAAAGCCTAATAAATTTTTCACTGACATTAATTGTATTCTTTTTCTTCTGTTTTTTAGATGGAATTAAATTCACACAAAAGTTTCTATTACTAATATATCCTGTTTTAACTATGGTGTGTCTTACTATAGGGATAGGTCTGATCCTATCTGTTCTATATGTCTATTTTAGAGATGTAATTTACTTGTGGGATGTATTCCTTAGACTTTTAAGCTATATTTCAGCAATATTTTATTCTATAGACAACTACAGTGAAAGAACTCAACTATTATTTCATTTTAATCCTGTTTTCTTGCATATAAATTATTTTAGAAAAATTGTTATAGATTCAATAATACCTGGGATTATATATCAAGGATTTTTGGGATTGTATTCCCTACTCTTTTTAGGTGTAGGAATTTTAATTTATAATTTCAATAAAAATAAACTAATCTACCATTTATAATTAAATATTAATCTGAGGTTAATGTGAAAGTATTAGAATTAAATAATGTTTCTGTTCGCTATAAAGTTGGTGATTTAAAAGATATAGGCTTTAAGGAAATGATTTTAAAAAAATTAAAAGGCCAATATAAGATCAAAGAATTCTGGGCTGACAGACATATAACATTCTCCCTTTATAAAGGAGACATGCTTGGAATCATTGGAACAAACGGCTCTGGCAAATCTACACTTTTAAAAGTAATTTCTAAAGTCATGGTACCTACAGAAGGTACAATTAAACAAAGCGGAAATCTTGCAGCCCTTTTAGAGCTTTCTTCTGGATTTGACGGAGACCTATCCGTAAAGGAGAATACTTTTTTAAGAGGAGCTATTTTAGGCTATTCAAAAAAATTTCTAGAAGAAAGATATGAAGATATTATTAATTATGCAGAACTAAAAGAATTTGAAGAAACTCCATTTAGACAACTTTCATCTGGTATGAAATCTAGATTAGGATTTGCCATTATTTCTCTGATTCAACCAGAAATTCTTATCCTAGATGAAGTTTTGTCTGTGGGAGATGGAGCATTTAGAAAAAAAAGCGAACAAAAAATGAGAGAAATAATTGATAGTGGGTCAGCCACCATTTTAGTTTCTCATTCATTAGAACAGATAAGAAATATGTGCAATAAAATTCTTTGGATTCATAAAGGAATACAAATTGAATTTGGAGATGATGTAAAAGCTATCTGTGACAAGTATCAGCAATTTTTAAATAAAGGGATATGATAATTTAATCTTTTATCCTTATTCTTTTTTTATATCAAAGCCTTTGAACTCTATATTTCCTTTATGTTGTTGAATATATTTCAGCTGTTGCTTTAGATAAATTTTTTCGCGCTCAAGAGCATTCCTCTCCTGCTTAATATTATCTTTCTCTTGTTTTATTTCATCCTGTTTGTTTTTTAATTCTTTTTCTTTAGCTTTAATTTCATTTTGTTTAACTTTAATTTCATTTTGTTTAGTTTTGATTTCTAAATTTTGCTGCTCAATGTCATTTCTCTGTTGCACTATATCATTTCTTTGTTGGTTAATATCAAATCTTTCCCTCTCAATATCATTTTTCTGTTGCACTATATCATTTCTTTGTTGGTTAATATCAAATCTTTCTCTTTCAATATCATT
>CACYEI010000027.1 GCA_902773355.1 uncultured Spirochaetales bacterium | reverse complement strand
TCTGTAGGATCCAATAAAGTTTGACACTTATCACACTGATCTCCTCTAGCCTGTTCATAACCACAATGCGGACAGGTACCATCTACATATCTATCTGCTAGAAACCTATTACATGTAGGGCAATAAAGCTGTTCTGATTCTTTTTCAGTTATATATCCAGCTTTATCTACAGAGTTAAAAATACTCTGAACAATTTCAGTCTGTTGCTCTGTAGAAGTCCTTCCAAAAATATCATATGAAAGTTCAAAAAATGAATTTATCTTTCTGTGAATAGCATGATATCTATCACAAAGTTCCCTTGGACTAATTCCTTCCTGTAAGGCTCTGGTCTCTGTAGCTGTACCGTATTCATCCGTACCACCCACAAACAATGTTTCATATCCACAAATTCTACAATATCTGGCAAAAACGTCAGCACTTAACCCCTGTAACATATTACCTAAATGTGGAATATTGTTAACATAAGGCAACGCACATGTAATAAGAATCTTTTTCATAGAACTGATAATAATAATTAGATTACTCATTTTCAAGGTATTAAATTTTCAAGAAGTTTGCCTAAGTAATATTTTTTTTATAATATATTATTCATAAATGGAGTTCATAAATGAAAAAAAAAGAAATAATTGTAGATGAAGAAGACAATAAACTAGTTATACTGCCGCTGAAAGACACACCTGTCTTCCCAGGTATATTAACCACGCTGGAAGTTTCAGATCCAATAGATATTAAATATTTAGAAGAAACAGATAAAAATCAGGAAATTGGATTACTGTTAATAAAACCGGATCATGCAAATATTTCAAGAGAAGATCTAACTATTGATGATTTCTATAGTATTGGAACCATAGCTATAGTGAAAAATATGATTAATACCATATATGGAACCAAAAGCATATATGTGGAAACAATATCAAGATTTAAGCTAAGTGCTCTTTATAAAACAAATACTGATTTCATTTTAGGTCAAATAAACAAATTGGAAGAAACCTCCATTACAACTGCTGAAAATAAGGCATATACAGGAATTTTAAAAAAACTTTTAAGTCAAAGGGATGACCAACCATTTATAATGGAAAACCTGAGAATGAATGCCAACAATATTTCTGATGCCATAAAACTTACAGATTTTTTGTGCTACTATGTAATCAAAAGAGAAAACCAGCAGGAACTCCTTGAAGAATTAAATTCAAAAGCTAGAATTCTCAAACTTATGAAAATGCTAAGCCGTGATTTAGAAATTCAAAACTACCAGAAACAGATATTGAATTCAGTATCACAGAAAATGACTGTTCAGCAAAAGGAAATATTTTTAAGAGAACAGATGAAAGCCATCAAAAATGAAATTAACAGATTAAGCCAGCAAGCTTCTGAAGAAGGTAATTTTGATGCATCAAATCCACCTGTAAAACAAAAGCTATCTGATAAAATCAGAGCACTTAAACTTACAGGAGAAGCCGCAGAAACTGTAAATGCTGAACTTTCCAGATTCAAGAATACTGATCCATACTCAATAGAGGGGACAATAATAAGAACATATCTTGAAACAATTGCTGATCTACCTTGGAATACATTCACAGAAGAGAGCATTGATATAAAAGAAGCAGAAAAAATTCTTAATGATGACCATTATGGAATTAAAGATGTAAAAGAACGTATTTTGGAATTTCTGGCAGTAAGAAAACTTAAGAAAGATACCAAAGGTTCAATAATATGCTTAATTGGACCTCCTGGAACAGGTAAAACGTCAGTGGGGCTGTCTATAGCTAAAGCATTAAATAAAAATTACTACAGGTTCAGTGTAGGAGGGCTAAAAGATGAAGCTGAGATAAAAGGACACAGACGAACATATGTTGGCGCCATGCCTGGACAAATTATTAAAGGACTTATTAAAACCAAAACAAAAAACCCTGTATTTGTAATAGATGAAATAGATAAATTGTCTGTATCCTTGCAGGGAGATCCTGCTTCAGCACTTTTAGAAGTTTTAGACCCTGAACAGAATTCATCTTTTAGAGATCATTATCTGGATATTCCATTTGATATTTCAAATATTTTATTTATTTTGACAGCAAACAGTGCTGATAATATTCCAAGACCTCTTTTGGACAGGATGGAATGTATTCAAATGACTGGATATACTTCTGATGAGAAACTGCATATTGGAAAAAAATATCTACTTCCTAAAAGCAGAGAAAAACATGGCTTGAAAACACATGATGTCAGCATATCTGATGCAGTTTTAAAAAGAATTGCAGAAGAATATGCTAGAGAAGCAGGCGTTAGAAATTTTGAAAAAATGCTGGATAAGATTAACAGAAAAATTGCTTATGAAAGTATTACAAATCCAGATTTAAAGAAACCAGTTAAAATCAATAATGATTTACTTGTTAAGTATCTAGGTAAACCAATTTTCAGAGATGATGATATTATCAAAGCAAATAAGGTAGGCATGTCCATAGGTCTGGCATGGACTTCCATGGGTGGAGATGTACTGGCTATAGAAGCATTAGGACTTTCAGGACGTGGTGAAATAAAACTTACAGGTCAGTTAGGAGATGTAATGAAAGAATCTGCAAATATAGCATACAGCTATGTAAAAAGTTTGGCAGATTACCTAAACGTAGATAAAAAATGGTTTAATATAAACACAATTCATCTACACGTTCCTGAAGGAGCAACTCCAAAAGATGGTCCATCCGCTGGAATTACCATGGCTACTGCTCTTATTTCACTTATTACAAATACCATAATGGAACCTGATATGGCCATGACTGGAGAACTTTCTTTACTTGGCAGAGTTATGCCTATAGGTGGACTGAAAGAAAAAATTTTAGCTGCTCACAGAAATAAAATTAAGACAATAATAATACCTAAGGAAAATGAGAGAGATTTAGAAGAAATAGATGAAAGCGTAAAACAGGGCATAACCTTTCATAAGGTATCTAATATGACTGAAGTTATCAGTTTGGCATTTCCCAAACTTAATAAGAAAACAAAATAATGGAACTACTTTCCCCTGCTGGCAGTTTAGAAAAATTAATAACCGCATTTGATTATGGTGCAGATGCCGTATATATGGGTTTAAAGGATTTTTCTCTTAGAACAAATGCTGAAAATTTTGATTTTTCAAAAAGCAGTGAAATCCATAAATATTCTAAGGGTAAAAAAATCTACTGTGCCGTAAACATGTACTTTCATGAAGATGATATTCTAAAGCTGAAAGCTCAGCTTAATGAAATAAAAAACTATAGATTTGATGCATTTATTGTTTCTGATATAGGTATAGCTGATATTGTTAAAAATGCCTTTCCTGATTCAGAACTACATTTATCCACACAGGCTAACTGTATAAATTCATTAAGTGCAAAAGCATATGCAAAAATGGGTTTTAATAGAATCATTCTAGGAAGAGAAACACCTCTTTCTGATATAAAAAGAATAAAAGACAGTAATCCAGATTTAAGTATAGAAACATTCTGCCATGGTGCTATGTGTATGGCATATTCAGGAAGATGTTTGCTTTCTGCTCATCTCACTGGAAGAAGTGCAAACCGTGGAGATTGTTCTCACACATGCAGATGGAATTACAGATTAGCTTTAGAAGAAGAATCAAGACCAGGAGTATACTATCCTATAGCAGAAGGAAACTCTTTTACAACCATTTTGTCTTCTAAAGATTTATGTATGATAGATCACTTAAAAGATTTAGAAGATGCAGGTGTTGATTCCATAAAGATAGAAGGTAGAATGAAAAGTATCTATTATGTAGCTACTGTAACAAGAGCCTATAGAAAAGCACTAGACTATCTGAAAGATGGGAAGACAGACTATCTTCCATATAGAGACGAATTATTTAACGTAAGTCACAGACCTTATTCATTAGGTTTCTTCTACGGTACTGAACAAACGGAAGATATTAATCCTACAAATGAGTCTTATATAAGAAATTATTTGTTTCTAGGCATAGTGGGGAATAAAGTTAAAGACAACACATATGAAGTAGATATAAAAAATCAAATTAATTCTGATGATAAAATAGAATTTACTGGACCGGATATATTATCTTTAGAGTCTGAAAACATGATTACGCTAGACAAAGATTTTAACAAAATAAAAAGCCTTAATCATTGTCAAAAAGGCTATATTTACACAACTTCTGATATAAAAAAAGGTTATCTCATAAGGAAAAAAACTATTTAAAAGCAAAATAAAATATGTTAAAATGAATGAAATTGTACGGAGGTTTTACAGAAATGACCACACATGAAACGTTAGTAGGATTGTTTAATAATTACATATCTGAAACACAGAAATTTGAAGATAAAGGCATTATGGCTTCAGCAGGAAGAGCAAGAAAAGCTCTAACAGAAATAAGCAGACTTGCCAAAGTTAGAAGAGCTGAAATTCAGGAATCTAAAAACGAACTGAAAGCAAGTATTGCTAATGATAAGCAGTAAATATTATATTGCTTAACTCCTCTGAGGTTGTAGCGTGTGGGGCTTCAACCTCTTTTTTTATCTATAATAACTATAATAACATCTATTTATCCATAAAAACTCATTTTTTATTATAAGGTGTGTTTTTTAACGGTAGTTCCTGTCTAAAGCATCCGTCTAATTTATAATAAGCGCCAGCACAGGCAGGAGCTGTAGGTATCATACATAATTCCCCGCATCCTTTAGCACCTAAAGAATACTCAAATCTATCCTTATCTTCTACATTACACAAAATAACATCCATTTTAGGTACATCTGTACTACGCATAAATCCTATAGTTCCAAATTTACTTTTTGGTACACTCTTTTCACTTTTGAATTTCTCGGTTAAAGCAAAACCTAATCCCATTACCGTACCACCCTCAATCTGTCCTTCCACAGACTGAATATTTATTGGCTTTCCTACATCAAATGCAGATACCACTTTTTCCACTTTTCCTTCATCATTCAAAATAACAAGCTGTACACCATAAGAATAAGATACATGACTTACAGGATTAGTTTTTTCACTTCCAAGTGGATCTGTTATAGGAGAAAATTCTCCATAAAATTCTTTTCCCTCCAATTCCTTTATTGAACTGTTTTTCAGTTCTTTTTTTAAAGATTCAGAAGCTCTTCTTACTGCCTCTCCTGTTAAAACAGTCTGTCTAGAAGCAGTAGATGTCCCTGAATCTGGAGTTCTTTCTGTATCAGGTATTTCAAATACAAATAAACTTTGAGGCAAATCTGTAACCATGCAGGCTTCTGTTAAACACATTTGCGCCACCCCTTGCCCCATACAAGATGCAGAAGTCCTTATATGAATCAAACCTTTTTCAACTGAAAGGATTACCCTTCCTGTATCCGTTCCACCCATACCAGTGCCAGAATTTTTATAAGCACATGCTATACCTGTGTATTTATTTGAATAAAAAATATCCTTAACAGCTTCAAGACAGCCTACTAAGTTTGTACTGGAATCAGCAATCTGTCCGTTAGGCAATACATCATTAGGTTTTATAGCATTTCTTCTTCTAAATTCCCATGGATCTATTCCTACCATTTCAGCTAAAAGATTAATATTCATTTCTGTGGCAAAACAGCTTTGAGCCACACCAAAACCTCTAAAGGCACCAGAAACTACATTATTAGTATAAACTGAGACACCCTCTATAGAAACGTTTTGATAATTATATGGCCCTGCTGCGTGTGTGCAGGTTCTTTCTAATACAGGACTACCTAATGAAGCGTAGGCACCAGTATCAGCAAGCACTGTTCCTTTCATGGCAGTAAGAATTCCATTTTCATCACATGCTGTAGTAAAAGTCATTTTCATTGGATGCTTTTTTACATGATAGTTTAAAGATTCTTGTCTAGTATATTTTACTTTCACAGGTTTTTTTAAAATCCATGCAGCTAACACAGCATAAGGCTGTACTGTCATATCTTCCTTACCCCCAAAAGCTCCACCTACAAGTGTTGATTTAACATGAATCTTTTTTTTATCTATTTTAAGCATATTTGCACATTCACGTCTGACATCATATATTGACTGACTGGAAGTATATATTAATAACCCGTCATCTTCTGGCATGGCTATACAACATTCCACCTCCATAAACCCATGATCCTGCCATGAAGTTTCATAGGTTCTGGTAATTACATATTTTGATTCAGCTATAACCTTTTCAGCATTTCCTCTAGTTAGTATTGCTTTTCTTAATATATTTCCATCTGGATGAATTAATGGTGCATTTTCCTTTAATGCTTCTTCCATAGATGATATTGGTTCTAATTCAGTATAAGAAACTTCAATTAAAGAAACTATTTCATCTATTTTATCATATCTATCTGAGACTATTACAGCTAAGACATTACCTACATATCTGGTTATATCTCCCTCCCCCATCATAACATCCCAATCCTGTTTTATATGTCCTATTTTATTACAGGGGACATCTTTAACTGTTATAACTTTAATACAATTAGGATGGTTTAAAGCCTTTTCTATATTTATTTTATTAATAATAGCTCTAGGATATTTGGAATATAAAGGTTTACCGTAAAGCATTCCATCTATATGAATATCGTCTACATATATTCCACTGCCATCTATTTTTTCCGGTGCATCTATACGTTTAGCCCTAGAATTAACCGTTAATTTTTCTTCTTCGTCTGGAACCTTAATTTTTTCTCTAAAAAAACTAGCAGACATCAAAATAGCTTCTTCTATTTTTTTATAACCTGTGCACCTGCATAAATTTCCTCTAATTGCCTTTTTTATGTCTTCAGATGTTGGATTTAAGTTTGAATCCAGTAAACTTTTTGCACTTAGTACCATACCTGGTGTACAGAAACCGCATTGTACTGCACCACATTCAGAGAAGCAGTGCTTATACACTTCCATTTCATAGGTACTTATACCTTCTATAGTCAAAACACTTTTCCCTTCAATTTTAGATAAAGGAATTACACAGGATTTTGTTTTTATACCATCAATTAACACTGTGCAAGCACCACATACTCCTTCACTACAGCCATCTTTGGTACCCGTAAGATGCAAATCTTCTCTTAAAAAAGTGAGTAATTTCTTATCTTCCTGAACTGAATAATTTTTACCGTTTACTTTAAATTTATACATTTTATTTTTTCATAATCATTTACTGTATCTATATCTACAGTAACACCTAGATCATCTACCATAACTTCAGATAGCAGATATGTCCTACTAATATAATCAAAAAAACCCTTTAAACCGTTTTTCCCATTATAATCTATTATTTCATTTTTAATTGAAAAAGAAATTAAGGGCGGATGTCTTCTTCTACCTTCATAAACAGGTATAAGAATTTTACAATCTTTTTCTTCAAATTCATTATAAAGATATTTTACTGTGGTGCTACTTATAAAAGGCATATCCGCAGGTAGAACAAAAAAAGCGTTGCATGTGCTAAGTTTAGAAATACCTATTTTTATAGATGTCAGCATGTCTGAAACTTTATAATTCAAATTTTCACAGAAAATCAGTTGTTCTTTACAATCATCCAAGGCACTGGTTATTTTTTCTGAGTTATAGCCAGTTATTACTACTACTTCTGATACATCTGCCTGTAATAAAGATCTGACCGTCCTATGAATCAATGTCTCACCATCTATTTCAAATAACGGCTTGAAACTGCCAAATCTACTTGATAAACCTGCTACGGGTACAACAGCACTATACTTATTAATTATACCATTAATAGATGGTTTTACTTTTTTTTGCATATCTCTCAAACATATCTACACAATCACTTTTGTCTTCTATCTGAGATATTTTTAAAACATTTATATCTTTACAGTTTCCTTTAATAAAATCATATATATAACTATCTCTAAAACCTATGCTTGCTGCATCATCTGGAGTAGCCCCATAATAAACTTCTTTTATATTAGCCCAAATACATGCACTTAAACACATAGGGCATGGGTAACAGGTTGTATATAATATACAGCCAGTTAAATCATAGGTTTTTAAAATACTACATGTTTTTCTAATAACATTAACCTCTGCATGAGATGTGGGATCATTTGATTCCAAAACCGTGTTAGAAGATACTATAACATTACCATCTGGTGTAATTATAGCAGCACCAAATGGTCCTCCTGCATTTCTTTCCACTGTCTCATCAGCACATTTTATAGCTTTTTTTATTAACTCTTTTTCACCTAAATTCATTTTCATCCTCTTGTGTTTTTATTTATTTTTTAATCTTTATCATTTTGTCTTAGGAAAATTTTGATGAAATTCATCCAAAAGTGTTTCTTTAGTTGAACCTTCTCTTAAAACTATAAATATAGTATCATCACCGGCTATTGTTCCTAATATTTCCGGAAATTTTAAGGTATCTAAAGCTACACATACACTTTGGGCATATCCGCTTCTTGTTTTAATGACTCCTATAGAGCCGTTAAATTCCATAGAAACAATCCCGTTCTTTATATCTGAAATGTATTGATTAATATTAAAGTCATCAGAATTAAAAGAAGAAGATATGGTATAATAATAAGAATTCCAGCCATCTGATATTTTACTTACTTTCAAAATCCTTAAATCTCTGGATAAAGTTCCCTGTGTAATATTAAAGCCTTTTTCTTTCATTAACTTAAGAAGTTCATCTTGTGTTTCTATTTTGTTATCATTAATAATCTCAGATAATATATTTAAGCGTTTTTCTTTATCCTTCATCTTAATTCCAATCAGAATATCCATATTCTTTACGAATATCTGCACTTTCTTTTTTTATGACTTCATAAATAATTTTTAATTTTTCTTCATGATGAATAAATGCACTTTTCATGGCATTAACTGAAATTTTTTCCAAGTCTTTTAAAGATAAACCATAATGTTCACAAGCTAATTCTATTTCATGAGTTAAGGTTGTATTACTCATAAGAGGATTGTCCGTACAAAGAAAAACTCTAAAATGATTTCTGAATAATAGGAAAAATGGATGTTTTGCAAAATTATCAGCAGCACCAGTTCCAATATTACTGGACAAACACATTTCTAATGGAAAACGTTTATCAAGTATAAAGTGTGCCAAATCTCCCATTTTCTCAATTTTAAGTCCATCTACGGACATATCATCTACAATTCTTGTACCATGACCTATCCTGTGCGCTCCACATGTTTGAACAGCCTGCCATATAGATTCCAGTCCAAACGCTTCTCCTGCATGAATAGTTATATTAAAATTTTTTTTCCTGATAAACCTACATGCATCTATATGCTTTTCAGGTGGGAAACCAGCTTCTTCTCCAGCAATATCAAAGCCTACAACTCCTCTATCTCTGAACGCTACTGCTAACTGAGCTACTTCCAGGCTTATATTAGGACTTTGATTTCTCAATGCACAGAGAATAAGACCAAATGAAATACCTGTTTCCTTCTTCCCTTCTTCCAAACCTGATAGAACAGCTAAAACCACCTGTTCCATACTAAGTCCGTTTTTTACATGAAGTATGGGAGCAAATCTGATTTCTCCGTAAACTATATTCTCTTTTTTCCAGTCCAATAATGCTTCTCTAGCCACTCTTTTCAGTGCTTTTTCTGTCTGCATAACTGAAGTTGTTACAGAAAATGTTTCTAGGTAAAGTGGTAAACTTTTTAATTTACACCCCTTTTCAAACCACTGCAAAAGTTTTTTATCATCATAATAAGGTATGGAAACATCATACTCCTTAGCTAATTCTATTACAGTAGAAGGACGTAAGCCTCCGTCCAAATGGTCATGTAGTTCTACCTTAGGCATTTTTTTTATAATATCACGTGGAATCATATTAAAAATTATAAGATTGAATTAAAATATTAACAACAGTTATTGTACTTATATATTCAGATATATTCAGATTTATTCAGATTTATATTCAGATTTTAACAAATTGAAGATTTATTACAAAATTATTTTTATTAAATCACAATAAAAAATCAGCATGAACAGTGTAGTGCAATACGTTTTGTGGACATTTAATTCTGTAAGTACAAAAATAACAATTATTTACTGTTTGAATCTGTAAACTACAGACTTTGTCCAATT
>CACYEI010000026.1 GCA_902773355.1 uncultured Spirochaetales bacterium | reverse complement strand
TCTTAATCTAGTCTATATTTTTTGTAGAAAATTTAGTATGTCAGATCTTATTTTACTTATAAAACAAGTGGATTATCATGATATAATCTTTACTTAGGATTTAAAAAAAGTTATCAATAAAAAACGGTGATTAGATGAATGAGGCTGAATACTTAGTATATCATTTTTCATCAAAAAACGAAGAATGGTATGATGCTACAAATAATGTAGTGTGGTTTTGTGAAGATAAAAATTCTTGGAGAGTAAAATTTAAAAATTCTAGTGATTTTTATCATGTTTCATATAAAAAAATGAAAATATTTGCTAATCCAAAACAAATTGAATTCATTGAACTTTATTATAAAGAATCACCGTGTTTTAGCGTTAAGAAATTATTATTTTTTGACAATCAAATTTATAAAATTTTTTATAACAATGGATATACTCATATTGCTTTTCCTAATGAAATAAGAGTTGTAAAGGATACGCTTAAAAATAATAAAAGAGCTTTTGGAGTAATGGCGTATTATAGAAGAGTTGTTAGGGAAACAGCAATTACTGAAGAAGATTCATTTATGCTTTCTCAGTTTGATGATATCAGTTATGTAAATGAGAACAGTGTATTATCACTATATTTAAAAGGGGAGTTAGGTACATCTAAAGATAAACTTCAAATGCCTGTAATATGCCCATTTGGATTAAATATGAGCCAATCTAGTGCATTAAAAATGGCTTTTGCTAATAAAATATCAATTATAGAAGGACCTCCTGGAACAGGTAAAACTCAAACAATTCTTAATATAATAAGCAACGCAGTTATTAGAGGTAAATCTGTAGCTGTTGTATCTAACAACAATTCTGCAACAGATAACGTGTTTGAGAAACTTGAAAAGTACGGATATTCTTTTATTTGTGCTCCTTTAGGTAATGCTGAAAATGTAGATAAATTCTTTGATGAATATGATTCAAAGATTCCAGAAATAAAAAAAGATAGTGTAGATATTCATAATTTAAATAACCTTTATTTAGATTTGCCTGGATATTTTGAGAAAGAAAACAATAAGAAAAGATTACTTTCAGCTATAGATGCGTTAGAATTAGAATATAAACACTTTTTAACAGATAATGAAACATTTAATTTTAACGAACATAAATTTAAAAGTATTAATGTTTTACCAAATTTAGTTCAGGATGCAATAGTAAGAATTAAAGAAAAAGAAAAACTTGGATTCTTTGATAGGTTATTTATTAGAGTAAGATTAAAAATTAAAACAAAGTTTTTTAAATGTAACAAGGAAAATATAATACTTCTATTACAAAACTTGTATTACCTATCTAAAAAGAAGAAATTTGAAAAAGATGTTCAAGAAATTAATAAGTTTATGAAAGGTCAAACATTTGATGAAAAAAAGCAGTTATACAGTTTTTTATCCAACATCTACTTTAAAAATAAATTGGCTGATATGTATGCAGGTAAGACTAGAAGTATTTATGATAGAGGTAATTATAAAAGAAACTTTTCTGATTTTGTGAAAGATTATCCAGTTATCCTTAGTTCAACTTATTCTTTGGCCAAGTGTTCAAAAAGAGGGTTTTTGTTTGATTATTTAATTGTAGATGAATCATCTCAAGTTAATATGGCCAGTGCTATTTTATCAATGAGAATGGCTAAAAATATAATTGTTGTTGGTGATTTAAGGCAGTTACCTCAAATAGATGATTCTACATTTGATGAAAGAAACAGAAATCTTTTAAAAGAATTTAATGTGCCAATTTCATATAGTTATCAGGGAAATAGTATTATGAGTAGTTTATTATCACTTTATGGTGAATCAATTCCAAAACAAATGTTAAAAGAACATTATAGATGTGTTCCAGAAATTATTAATTTCTGTAATAAAGAATTTTATAATGATGAGCTTATTGTTTATACTAAGTCTAAGAAAAATACTATATGCATGAAAGTAATTAAAACTGTGGCTGGAAATTTTGCTAGAAAAAATCCTTATGGTACAGGTCTTTATAATCAAAGAGAAATTGATGAAATTGAAAAATTAATTAGTAATGAAGAATTAGAAGATATTGGAGTTATTACACCATATAGATATCAGGCTAAATTGATTCAGGATAAATTTGGTAATAAAGTAGATTCAAGTACAATTCATAAATTTCAAGGAAGAGAAAAAAAGACTATTATTTTTTCTTCTGTAATAAATGATGTTAATGAATTTGTTGGTAATGATAATTTAATTAATGTTGCAGTATCCAGAGCTGTTGATAAGTTTATATTGGTGACGTCAGATAAAGTTGCTAATTCAAAAACTGGTATTCTTTCTGATTTAATAAATTATATTTCATATAATCATGATTTTGGGAAAGTGGGAGAAGGGAACATAAAATCCATTTATGATATTTTATATACTGATTATGAAGAACAATTAAATATATTTAGAATGAAGCATCCATCTAAAGATTTTGATAGTGAAATTATAACTAAAGAATTATTAAGAAGGCTGTTACAAGAAAGTGCATATAAAAGTTTATGGTTCAGAATGCATGTATCATTGAGAGACTTTGTAAAAAATAATAATCATAATCTTACAGATGATGAATATAAATTTTATATTAATCCAAATGCACATGTGGATTTTTTAATTTACAATAAAATGAATAGGAAGCCTGTATGTGTAGTTGAAGTTGATGGAGTAGCTTTTCATGAACAGCAGGAAAAACAAAGAGAGCGAGACTTTAAAAAAAATTCAATTCTCATGAAAGCTGGAATTCCTATACTAAGGTTAAAAACAAATGGGAGTAATGAAAGTGATAAAATAAAATCATTTATCAACAATGTAATAAAAGATTCAGATTAAATGTAATAAGTAATTAAAGTTATTTCATAGAGTAAAAAGTTAAGGTGTTGAAATAAAGCCTAAAATTTGATATTTTAGCCTATATGGTGGCTTAGCTCAGTTGGTAGAGCAATCGGCTCATATCCGATCGGTCAGGGGATCGTAGCCCTTAGCCACTATTTACCCACTGTCTAGTGGGTTTTTTTATAATGGAGTAATTTATGACTAATTTACTTATTAAAGATTTAAAACATACTTCTCCTTCAGATGTTGTGTATAATGTAGAAGGCTGGGTCAGAACTAAAAGAGACAGTAAAAGTGTCTGTTTTTTGGAAATAAATGATGGGACATGTCTGAAAGGGCTTCAAGCTGTAGCGGATAAAAATGTAATAAATGCAGATGTGTTAAATAAAGTTAGTACAGGTTGTTCAGTATTATGTACAGGTAAGTTGGTTTCTTCAGAAGGGGTGGGACAAGATGTAGAGTTGTTACTACAGAAATTGGAAGTGATAGGGCTTTCCCCTGATTCATACCCACTTCAGAAAAAGCACCATACACTTGAATATTTGAGAGAAATTGCTCATTTAAGAGCCAGAACAAATACAATAGGAGCAACAGCTAGAATAAGAAGTAGTGCTTCTTACGCTATTCATTCATTTTTTCAAAAAAATGGTTTTTATTATGTAAATACTCCTGAGATAACATCTTCAGACGCAGAAGGAGCTGGAGAAATGTTCCAGGTAACTACGTTGGATCTTAACAATATACCTAAAACGGAAGATAACAATGTTGATTATTCTAAAGATTTTTTTGGTAAAAAAGCATATCTGACTGTTAGTGGGCAGCTAGAAGGTGAAACATACGCACTGGCATTAAAAAATATATATACATTTGGGCCTACGTTTAGAGCTGAAAATTCCAACACTAAAAGACATTTGGCTGAATTTTGGCATATTGAACCTGAAATGGCATTTTGTACTTTAGAAGGTGATATGGATGTGGCAGAAAGGTTTTTAAAATATGTGTTTAAACATGTTTTGGAAAACAATGAAGAGGACATGGATTTTTTTAATAAGTTTGTGGAACCTGGTGTAAAAGAACAGATTAGACATGTGTCTGAAACTCCGTTTGGTCACATTACATATACTGATGCAATTAAGGAGTTGGAAAAGAAAGTAGATAAGTTTGAGTTTAAGCCGTATTGGGGGTGTGATATACAAACTGAACATGAAAGATTTTTAGCTGAAGAAGTGTTTAAGGGTCCAGTAATAGTTACAGATTATCCTAAAGAAATTAAGGCATTTTATATGAAGGTAAATGATGATGATAAGACTGTGAGAGGTATGGATGTTTTAGTTCCTAGACTTGGTGAAATTATTGGTGGTTCTGAACGTGAATATAGGCTTGATGTGTTAGTGAAAAGATTGAAAGATCTTAATTTGAAAGAAGAAGATTATTGGTGGTATTTGGATTTGAGAAGATATGGTTCAGTACCACATGCTGGTTTTGGATTAGGTTTTGAAAGACTTATTCAGTATATGACTGGTATGCAGAATATAAGAGACGTTATACCGTATCCTAGAGCAGTAGGACAGGCTGAATTTTAAGTTTATATCTCATATATGGAAAATTTGTATGGAAAAGGAAAAGAAAAAAGTATTGGTAATTTTGGCAGAAGGATTTGAAGAAACAGAAGCACTGGTGCCAATAGATTTATTAAGAAGAGCTGGTTCTCATGTGTGTATTTCTTCTTTGTCTGATAAGGTTGTTACAGGTTCACACGGGATAAGAATAGAATCTGATACCAAATTATCAGAAGTTTTAGATGACAGTTTTCATGCTTTAGTCCTACCAGGTGGAATGAATGGTGCAGAAAATTTATCTAAATCTGAAGAAGTTAAGAAAATAATTTTTAACATGAATAATGAAAACAAATTTATCTGTGCTATTTGTGCTTCTCCTGCTGTTGTTTTAGCACCATTAGGTATTCTAGATGGGAAGAGAGCTGTATGTTATCCAGGTATGGAAGTTAAAGATAGAGATATTACATTTGGTACAGATAATGTTTGTAAATATGATAATATTATTACTTCTAGAGGCATGGGAACTTCAATGGAATTTGGGTTGAAGATTGTTGAAAGCCTTTATGGTAATGCCATTTCAGAAGAATTGGCTAAAAAGGTTTGCTATAGTTATTGAAAGTATAGAGAATTGATAAATAAAATTAATACATAAACTGAAATATGGAGATAAGATGAATTATCCGTTTGATGAAATTGAAAAAAAATGGCAGAAATATTGGGAAGAAAAAAAGATTTTTTCTGTAAAGGAAGATTTATCATATCCTAAAGAGAAGAGAGCTTATGTTTTAGATATGTTTCCATACCCTTCTGCACAGGGACTTCATGTGGGACATCCTGAGGGCTATACTGCCACTGACATCTATAGCCGATATTTAAGAATGAATGGTTATAATGTTCTTCATCCTATGGGGTTTGATTCATTTGGCCTTCCTGCTGAAAATTTTGCTATACAGACTGGCACTCATCCTGCAGTAACAACACAGACTAATATTAATACGTTCAGACGTCAGATAAAAAGGCTTGGTTTTTGTTATGATTGGGATAGAGAAATCAGTACTTCTGATCCAGATTATTATAAATGGACACAGTGGATTTTTCTGAAATTATTTGAAAAAGGTCTAGCTTATGAAACGGAAGCTCCAATAAATTTCTGTCCAAGCTGTAAAACAGGTTTGGCTAATGAAGAAGTTAAAGATGGCTGCTGTGAAAGATGTGGAACACAGGTGGAGAAAAAAAACGTAAGACAGTGGGTACTTAAAATTTCTGCATATGCTGACAGGTTGTTAAAAGATTTAGATTTGCTTGATTGGCCTGAAAGTGTAAAGAATATGCAGGTTAACTGGATAGGTAGAAGTGAGGGGGCTTCTGTCTTTTTCAGTTTAGTTAATGATGAAAAAAAGAATTTTAGTAAGTCTTTGGAAGTTTTTACTACAAGGTGTGATACTCTATTTGGAGTTACTTATATGGTTGTTTCTCCAGAACATCCGTTATTAAAAGAGCTTACCACCAGTGATATGAAAAAAAACGTGGAAGACTATGTTTTGAAAGCTTCAAAAAAATCTGACATAGACAGAACAGACCTTTCAAAAGAGAAAACGGGAGTATTTACAGGGAGTTATGCAATCAATCCTGTAAATGGTAAAAAAATTCCTGTTTGGGTAGCTGATTATGTACTTATTTCATATGGAACTGGAGCTATTATGGCTGTGCCTGCACATGATACAAGAGACTGGGAATTTGCTAAGAAATATCATCTTCCTATAGTACCTGTTCTACAACCTAAAGATGGTATAGATGTTAATGAAGTAGCTTATACAGAAGATGGAGTACATATTAACAGTGATTTTTTAAATGGTCTGAATAAAGAAGAAGCTATTAATAAAATGCTAAACTTTTTGGAAGAAAAAAAAATAGGCCATAAGATGATTAACTATAAACTGAGAGACTGGATTTTCAGTAGGCAAAGATATTGGGGAGAACCTATACCTATTGTTCACTGTCCTACATGCGGTCTTGTTCCTGTTCCAGAAGAAGAACTTCCTTTAAAACTTCCTGATGTTAAGTCATATCTTCCATCTGGTACGGGGGAAAGCCCTTTAGTTACCATAAAAGAATGGGTTAATTGTAAGTGCCCTAAGTGTGGCAGACCTTCCAAAAGAGAAACAAATACCATGCCTCAGTGGGGAGGTTCATGCTGGTACTATATCAGGTATACGGATCCTAAAAATGATAAGTGTTTAGCTGATAAGGAAAAGCAGGACTACTGGTTACCTGTAGATTTGTACGTGGGGGGTACAGAGCATGCTGTACTTCATCTTTTATATGCTAGATTCTGGCATAAGGTTCTTTATGATTTAGGAGTGGTTTCCACACCTGAACCGTTTAAAAAGCTGGTTAATCAGGGAATTATTACAGCCTATGCTTATATGAAGGCAAATAAGAAGTTAGTACCGTCAGATAAAGTTGAATCTAAAGAAGGTAAGTTTTACTATACTGAGACAGGAGAGGAAGTGTTTCAGACTATAGCTAAGATGTCTAAAAGTCTTAAGAACGTAATAAATCCGGATGAAGTTATAGCACAGTACGGTTGCGACACCATGAGATTATATGAAATGTTTTTAGGACCGCTTCAGGTGTCAAAACCTTGGAGTACAGAAGGTATTTCAGGAGTTAGCCGTTTTATTGAAAGAATATGGAAGTTTTCTACTGAAAAATCATTCAGTGATGAAGAAGTGCCTGCCGTTCTTAATAAAGCACTTCATAAAACCATAAAAAAAGTCACAGAAGATACCTCAACTTTGAATTTCAATACAGCTATCAGTCAGATGATGATTTTTCTAAATGAATGTTCGTCTTACAGTGTTCTTTATAGAAAAGCATGGGAACCTTTTATCTTACTCATATCTCCATATGTCCCTCATTTAGCTGAAGAACTATGGGAAAAAGCAGGGCATAGTCCTTCTGTTTGTAATCAGGTTTGGCCTTCTTACTTAGAAGAGTTAACAGAAGATTTTGAAATACAGCTTGTGGTTCAGATTAATGGTAAGGTTAGGGCAAAAATTAACACAAGAAAAGGACTGTCTGAGGTTGAAGCATTTAAACTTTCTGAAGAAAATGAGAATGTCTCACGTTATATTTCTGAAAAAAGTATTATAAAAAAAATATACATTCAAGATAAAATAGTTAACTATGTAGTAAAATAGATTATATAATAGCTACTGTTTATATAATAGCTACTGTGGAGATATAAAAATTGGAAGTCATAAAAATAAGTGATACAATACATAGACTGAACTTTAATAATGGAGATGTCATCACACTTGTGGGAACCGCACATGTTTCACATAATAGTGTAGATGAAGTAAAATCTGTTATAGAAGAGGTTAAGCCTGACCATATATGCTTGGAATTAGATAAGGGAAGATTTGAATCTAAAACTAAGAGAAATTCCTATGCAAATATGAATCTTAGGAAGATATTTAAAGAAGGCAAGACTTTTTTACTTCTTGCTAATACTGCTTTAGCTTCATTTCAAAAAAAACTTGGAAATCAGACAGGTTCTGCACCAGGGGATGAATTACTATCTGCAGGTAGAATAGCTAAAGAGAAGAATATTCCTTTTTCTTTATGTGATAGGGATATCAGCATAACTTTTAAAAGAGCTTGGAGAAAGAGCACGCTTTGGCAGAAAGCTAAACTTCTAAGTACACTACTATCTGCTGCATTCAGTAAGGAAGAAATATCAGAAGAAGAACTGGAAAAACTTAAATCTAGTGACACTTTAAATGAAATGTTATCTTCCATGGCTAAAGAACTTCCAAATGTAAAAAAAGTTCTTATTGATGAAAGAGATGAGTATTTGGCTAAATCCATTTATATGTCTGAAGGGCATAATAAAGTGGCAGTGATAGGTGCTGGACATACACAGGGTATTATTAAAACTTTAGAAAAATGTGAAGAAACTGATAGTACAAAAGAAGAACTTACAGAACAATTAGGTAAAATAAATTATGCACCAGATTCAGCTAAACTAAAAAAAATAATTTCATGGTCCATACCTGTATTATTAGTTTTGTTTATTGCTCTTTCTTGCTTTTTTTACGGATTTACAAATGGAATGAAAACTTTTTTGGTGTGGGCTTTATCAGATGCAGTAGGAGCTGCAGTAATGGCTATCTTATCTTTAGGCCATCCGTTTTCATGGATTGTAGCTGCGTTGACAGCTCCAATATCAGTCATGAGTCCTGTCTTAGGAGTGGGAATGTTTGTAGGTATTACTGAAAGTGAAATAAGGAAGCCTAAAGTTGAAGATTTTGAAAATCTTGTAGAAGATATTAGTGTTTTTAAAAAATGGTTCAGTAATAAAGTTTTACATCCTCTTTTGTTATTTATTACCACATCTATTGGAAGTATGATTGGAACTTTAGTGTTGTTTCCTGTTTTTAGAATAGTATTCTTTCACTAGGTCTTTTTATTTGATATTTATGAATACTTAATTGGATATTAGATATTAAAGATTAGATATTGAATATTAAGTGAGAAATATATGTTTGGTTTGTCTTATTCTTCATGCAACTTATGTCCTAATGATTGTAACGTAAACAGAGAAATAGAGGAATTAGGAATCTGTGGTCAGTCTGATAAATTAAAAATAGCATGGGCAGGTTTACATAAAGGAGAAGAGCCACCTATAAGCGGGGATAATGGAAGTGGCATGATTTTTTTTACAGGCTGTTCTTTACATTGCAGATACTGCCAGAATTATCAGATATCTACTGACAACATAGGCTATGAGATTTCAGAAAAAGATCTTTCAGATATTATGCTGAAACTTCAGCATATGGGAGCCCATACTTTGAATTTAGTTACAGGTACTCACTTTATTCCAAGTATTATAAATGCATTAGATATGGCTAAGGCTTTAGGTTTAAAACTTCCTGTAGTATGGAATTCTTCAGGATATGAGAAAGTAAGTGTTTTATCAATTTTAGATGAATATATAGATTTCTATCTTTTAGACGCCAAAACTCTAAGTTCAAAGACGGCTTCTGTTTTTTGTGGGACTGAGGAATATGTAAAGTATATAATTCCAGTTTTAGACTTTCTTTATAATAAGAAAAGAAATAATAAAGTTATTATAAGGCATCTAGTCTTTCCAGGAGAGCTTGAGTCTACTATTAAATTTTTAGATTTTTTTTCTGAAAACTATAAGAAAAAATTTCTTCTTTCACTTATGGTTCAGTTTGTTAATCCCTATGTTAATAATCCATGTGTTAATAATCCTAATGTTAATAATTCTAATAGTATTTCCAATTTAAAAGATAAAAGGGTATTAGATAATAAAATTACAGAAAAAGAATACGGCATGTTATTAGATTTATTAGATAAATATGAAATTGATGGGTTTTTTCAAATTATGGATGAGGAAGAAGAAGACAAAGAAGTGCTTTGGATTCCTGATTTTACTAAAAAGAATCCGTTTCCTGAAGATTTTGCCACTCCTTTAAACATGGATATAAGTTAATTTTAATGAAAAAATATAATTTCTGTGCTTGTTTTCCATTTTACTGTGGTGTTAGCCAGTTCATCTAATATTGATTTGTATATTTCTTTATCATTTTTATCAATATTTTTAGAATAGCTGGAATCCCACCAACGTTTTAAATCTGATTCTGTAATTATTCTATCTTGATTAAAAACATGTTTTTTAACTTTATCTATAGTAAAAGCCTTTGATATTTCATTTTGGATATTAATATTTTTGTAAATTTTTTTTTCTGCATTTATCAGTGCCTGTTTGATATTCTTTGATATTATAAAGTCACTAAGATGAGAGCTTTCTTTTAGGTTGGTTTCAGAAAAAGAAAAAACGTTTTCAGATATACAGTATTTTTTTATATTATTTATGTATTGATTTATTTCTTCTTCATTCATGAAAGTAAAAATATTTCTTCCTAATACAAATTCGTATTTAATGTTTTCAGGTAATTCTGAGATTTTAGTAATTAAAAAAGGAGCTCTGTCATAATTAATATGTTTAGAGTAGTGTAGGATGTAAGAATAATCTTCACTGTTGTTAGCTATTCCACAAACATAACCTTCAGGGGTTAAGCGTAAGGCTTCCCATAAAAGTAATCCATGACCTGCATTTAGAACAAGTATTCTATCACTGCGCTTTATTGAAAGATTTGAAAAAATTATATCTCTGATTTCTGATAGAGCTTTAGAAGTTTCAGCTTTGGCTCTGTTAATCCATTGAGAAAAAATCTTATCTTCTGGAGAAAAAGTCAAATTTTCTGGAAATGCATCTATTGTTATGCTTTCAAGCTGTATTTCTCTATGTCTTAACACTTTTTCACTTATTTTTTTTTCATATCCAAGATTTCCTGGTTGGTAAAAAATTTTACCTTGTAGAGTGCTTGGTAAATATTGCTGAGCAACCCAGTGTTCATTATATGAGTGAGGATATAAATAACCTTTTCCATGAGAAAAACCTTCACTATCTCTTGAAGCATCTCTTAAATGATTTGGTACATCACTGTTTTGAGCTTCTGTTTCAACTGCTTTCAATGCATCAAAAAATCCCATTGTTGAATTGCTTTTTTCAGCAGTAGAAAGGTATAGGGCAGCATGAGCTAGATGATATCTGCCTTCTGGTAAGCCTATGGTATCAAATGCACTTGCATCTGCTTGAACAACAACTATAGCATTTGGGTCTGCCAAACCTATATCTTCACAGGCACTTATAAGCATGCGTCTAAAAATAAAATGCGGATCTTCTCCAGCATATATCATTTTGGATAACCAATACAGAGCAGCATCTGGATCACTGCCTCTTAATGATTTAATAAAAGCTGAAATTATATCAAAATGGTAATCACCTTCTTTGTCGTATAGTACAGCCTTTTTTTGTATGCTTTCTTCAGCAGTTTCCATGGAAATGAATACCTTATTGTCTTCAGTTCTTTCTGTGGTTTCAACTGCTAATTCCAGTGCATTTAAAAGCGTTCTGGCATCTCCAGAACTAACATCTATCAAATGTTCTAAGGCTCCTTTTTCAAATGTTATATCAAGATTTCCATATCCTCTTTCCTTATCCTTTATTGCCTGTATGGCTATTTTATTTAGGTCATTATCCGTAAGACTTTTCAATTGAAATATTCTAGATCTGCTAACCAACGCAGGATTAACTTCAAAAAATGGATTCTGTGTTGTTGCTCCTATTAAAATAATTGTTCCATTTTCAACCCAAGGTAAAAGAGCATCTTGCTGACTTTTATTCCAACGGTGTACTTCATCTATAAATAGTATGGTTTTTTTGCCAAATTGAGATAAAAGATTTTTAGCTTTTTCTATCTCATCCCTAAGTTCTTTTACACCACTTAAAACAGCATTTAGGCTTGTAAAATAGCTTTTTGTGGTATTAGCAATAACTCTGGCTAAAGTAGTT
The DNA here is from genome assembly GCA_902773355.1 of uncultured Spirochaetales bacterium. Classification (GTDB taxonomy): domain Bacteria; phylum Spirochaetota; class Spirochaetia; order Sphaerochaetales; family Sphaerochaetaceae; genus CACYEI01. The sequence continues at coordinate 37,597 of CACYEI010000026.1, read as the reverse complement.
TTTCCTGTACCTGGAGGGCCATAAAAGATAACAGAAGATAATCTGTCAGCCTGAATGGCTCTTCTTAAAAGTCTGCCGTGTCCCACTATATGATCCTGACCTATATATTCATCTAAAGTTCTAGGTCTCATACGGTATGCAAGAGGTCTGGATTTTTCAGATATAGATGATTCAAAGATATCCATTTTGCCCTGTCCTTTTTTAAATATTACTTAAAAATAAAATATTACTTAAAAATAATATGACTTTAAACAAGAAATATTATGACTTTAAATATTAAAAACTTGTCTGATTATCTGTGGGTTAGAGGAGTTTGGAGTAGTTCTGTACAAGTCTTCATTTGCCATGAAAAAATTTAAAATATAATTACATAACGGATTGGATAGAGAGTATGAAATATCATAATCAGACAAGTTTATTTTATCTAAATTTGTAGGATTAATTCTGTTTGTAGTGTCTATATAAATGTTATATTGATTAATGGCTTGTCTTAATTCTGTTATGTTATTCATTATAAAATTAATAAAACAATTTTGTATTTCCGGATAATATGTAGTAGATAAAAGAACAGAAGCTGATCTTACTCCTGAAGATATTATACTTTTAGGATTAGGTATTATCATATTATCAATTACTTTTCTGATATCATTATCTAAACTTTTTGATTTATTAATAAAAGCGTTTCTTATGTTTATGGTCCATGATTGTAGAATGGTGCTTAACCCAGGTATTATGTCTTTTTCTTTATTAAGTGTATTTAATTCTTCTGGAATAAAATCATAATCAGAAATAAAGATTTTAAAATCAGTAAATGCTCTGTTTGTGACCTCTGACAACATTAGTTTTATTGCATATTCAAGCTCTTCATTACTTAATTCTTCTTTATCTGTTTTAGAAGTTGTACAGGCATAGAGTAGGAATAAGGTAATAAGGAAAAAACTGATAATTAGATTAATTCTTTTTCTTTTTCTCTTCATCTTTTCTTTTTCTTTCTTCAGATGCTCTTAAAAAATCAGCAAATGTTCCTCCTGATTCTATATTAGAATCATTAGATGAAGTGTAAGATGATTTGATAGATTTATTGTTTTTGTTTTTTCTAATAGCATCAAAAGCCATATCTATTATTGTTTTTTCTTTGTGTGTTTTATTTTTGTTCTTGTCTTTATCATGAGAAAATTTTTCATTATTGTTTAAGCGATTAATATTTGAGTGATTGAATGAATTAAATGGGCGATAATGGCTAGGCTTTATTGTTTCAAACTTTATTTCATGAACTTTTAAATCATGGTTCACTTGTGAAGATTCTGCATTTTTTCTTTTTATTATAATTCTTTTCTTGGCATCTCCGTCTGTAACAGTAGATACGGTTATGGTTCTCTTTTCCTCAGTTTCATTCTTTTGTGGCACTTCAGCTTCTTCAAATCCACAGCTGAAACGCTGGCACACATGGTGTTTGAGTTTATTGTCATCTATTATTGTAACCATTGGCCACTTACAGTATGGGCATGGTATTTCTGAATTTCCCATAAGATTAGGATCAAAACTGTCATTATTCTGTTTGACCTGTTCAATTAATGTTACGGTATTCTGTTTAATGTCTTTTATAAATGAATCAGTATTTTCAGATGCTTGTGATATTTGATAAAGTCTTTCTTCCCATTTTCCTGTCAGCTCAGGGCTTTTTAACTGTTCAGGAACAAGCCTTACCAGTTCTCTGCCTTTTTTGGTAGGATACAAATATCCATCCTGTCTAATCATACAGTTGTTTTGAATGAGTTTTTCAATAATATCCGCTCTAGTGGCAGGTGTACCCAACCCATTTTTCAGATTTTTTTTAAGTTCCTCATCTTCAACAAATTTTCCTGCATGTTCCATGGCATAAAGTAAATCTGCTTCAGTGTATCTTTCAGGCGGGGTGGTATTATTCCTCTTTAGTTCCAAACTGTTAATTTTAACATTCATGTTTTCTTCCAAGGTCATAATACCTTCTTCATTTTCTGATTCAGCTGTACTACCTTCAAGATTTTTAGTTTTAGTTTTCAAACTTAAATCTGCATTAATACTTTCAGAAATCTTTTTCCAACCAAATGAAACAGGTATTGTAACTCTGGCTAGAAATCTTTCACCTTCCACTTCAGCTTCTAAAGTAGTGGTTTTATATTCATAATCTGCTGATAAAACTTCTAAAAATCTCTTAATTATAAGAGCCCAAACTGCTTTTTCTGTGTTATTTAGTTTGTTTAGATTAACTTTTTGCTCAGTAGGTAATAAGGCATGGTGATCAGATACCATTTCATCATTTACAAATCTGCTCAAATCTTCTCTTATTCCGTTTTTAGCAAATTCTAAAGCTGAAGTGCTGAATGGTGTGTCCATAAGAGCGTATAGTCTTTCTCCTATGGTGGCAACTATATCTGATGTTACATATCTGCTGTCAGTTCTAGGATACGTTATTATTTTATGAATTTCATACAATCTTTGGACTGTATCTAAAGTGTCTTTTGCACTTAATCCAAGTATATTGTTAGCATCACGCTGGAGTTCGGTCAGATCATAGGCTAAAGGTGGTTTTTCTGAATGTGGAGTGCCTGAAAGTTTAACTATAGTCCCTATTTTTCCATTAAGTTTATCATATAGTTCATTAGCTTCATTTTCTGTTGGTATCCTTACAGTATAGGAGTCTTTGGCATACCATGAGGCTTTAAAAGCACCAAAATCAGCTTTTAGCGTCCAGTAGAACTGACCTTGGAAATTTTCTATTTCTTCTTCACGTTTTGTAATTAATGCTAGGGTAGGGGTCTGGACTCTTCCAGCAGAAAGTCTTGTATCAAAATGACATGTCATGGCTCTGGAAACATTATATCCTACATACCAGTCTGCATAGGAGCGACTCTGACCTGCAAAAAACAGAGGATCATAATCATGCCCATCTTTTAATGTTTCAAAACCTTTCTTTATAGCTGTTTCGGTTTGACTGCTAATCCATAGCCGTTTAAACGGTTTATTACATCCTGATTGTTTTAAAATCCATCTAGCTACAAGTTCGCCTTCTCTCCCTGCATCAGTAGCTATAATTACCTCTGAGACATCTTCTCTGTTTAGTAATGATTTAACCAATTCAAACTGTTCTGCAGTTTGAGGAATAACCATGGTTTCCAATTCTTCAGGTAGTATAGGAAGAGTATTTAAACTCCAACGTTTATATTTATCCCCATACCAATCAGGTGGGCAGAGGGTAACTAGGTGGCCTAATGCCCATGTAACAATATAACTATCGTTTTCATTATATTTACCCATACTTGGCACTTTAAGAACACGTGCCAGTTCTCTTCCAACACTTGGCTTTTCAGCCAAAACCAGACTTTTCATATAATCTCCTAAAAATCATTTTCCTGAATAATTTTTTTTATTTTTTTAAATATTGGTGTATTTTTTCTTTCTAATTTTGAATAAATACTATCATATATTTTTCTATAAAGTTTGTGTACTTCCATATTAGGCATAAATATTTTACTCACTCTTATCATCTTTTCTGTGGCTTCAGTATAAGAATTGTAAATTCCTAAACCTATAAATGCTGATATAGCTGAACCTATTCCAGTAGCTTCATGAGTTTGTATTTTCTTTACAGGCAGACCAAAAATATCAGATGTAATCTGATCTATAGCTTCACACTTGCTTCCACCTCCAGCAATATATAGTTCCTTAATTTTTTGACCAGAACGTTTTTCCATTCTTTTCATAGCGTGGTAAAGTTCAAAATTAATTCCTTCTATAATTGCTCTATATATGTGTTCTTTGGTGTGGTGATCATTTAAACCTATAATTAATCCTTTAGCAAACGGATTCCCTGCTCCTGGAGATAAATGTGGGGTTATAATAAGTCCATCAGAACCAGCATTTATATCTTCCAAATGTTTATCTAAATCATGGACTGTTTCATTATCCTTACAGAATTCTTTTACAAACTTTGTTATAGTCCAAAATCCTCTGTATATCTGATATTCTGCATTATAGTATCCAGGGATTATAGACGGATAAGATGGTAAAAAAGGTTCTGGTTCAAAATAATGGTCAGTACAGAACTGAATGGTAGAAGCTGTTCCAAGTGAAATGGCTGCTTTATCTTCAGTGGTAACTGAAAGTCCTAAGGCTTCACAGGCTTTATCCGTACCAGAAGCTATTAGTGGAAGACCTTCAGGAATTCCTGATTTTTCAGACGTTTCCTTATTTATTTCCCCTATTATTTTTCCCGTTTCAATTAAGTTTACCAATTTATTTATAGGTATATCTGCTATACATCTGGACAATCCTCTTTTAAGCCATATTCTTTTTTTATAATCAAACGGAACATGGCCTACTTGGTTTGCTGTACTATCTATAAGTTTACCTGTAAGTTTATAATTAATGTAACTGGAGATAAAAACAAATTTATCCGTTTTAGCCCAAAGAGCAGGCTCATTGTCTTTTATCCAATTAAAAAAGGAATCTTTATAAAGCATGTTTATGGCCTGTGTCATGCCTACTGAAGAAAAAATTGCTTTTTGAAATATGTTTAATTTTGGATATGATTCGGCTCTTCTGTTATCAAGCCATAATATAATATTTCTAAGTGGCTTATAATCCTTATCTAGTATTAAAACACTATCTCTGATACATGCAACAGTTACTGCCTTAATTCTAAAAAATAAATTTTCAGTATCTATATCTTTAAGTTTTTTAGCACATTCGCATATTTTATCATAGTAAAAATCTGGGTATTGTTCCGCATAACCATATTTAATTGGGGTTATAGTTGGATTTTTATAAACAATGTCAGAGTTTAATATTATTTCTCCGTGTGGGTTTACAACCAGTGCTCTGATGCTTTGAGTTCCAATATCAAAACAGAGCACTAATGGCTCATCTGATAAAATCATAAGAAGAGAATACAACAAATTTGTTTTATTGAAAATCATTAACATTGCTATTATTATTAAATATGGAGGAATAAAATAATGAACTTGAATGTGAGAGGTATTAGGTGCTCTGTAGATCAGGAAACTACAGATTTTTTAAATAAGAAATTACAGAAACTGGATTTTACTGAAGATTATCTTCAAGATTTAGATATTGTACTGAAAAAAGAAACATCAGGACAGGCTTATCATCTGGATGCACAATTACATTTCAGGTGGGGAACTGTAAAACAAGTCAGTTATGACTCTTATGAGCTGTTAGAAGGTATAGAGATGCTTGTAGATAAGATAGAGTCTGTAGCCAGAAAGGAAAAATCTAAGGTAATTGAAAAATAGTTTGTTATTTATATCTCTACCATTAATTATAATTTATTTAACTGATATTTTTTTCTGTCTTTATTCTATAAGAAAAAATAACACTAGAATGTACTCTGTATCTAAATCACTTTTGATGCCTATTCTTTTAATGTGTTATTTGTCTTTTTTGACTTTTCAGGCTAGAATGTTCTATCAACAGCGTTTCTGTATTCTAGCCTTGATTTTACATTGTTTAGGTGATATTTTACTTCTGTTTCCTAGAACTTACGGAAAGAGATTCATGCTTTCAGGTATAGTATCTTTTTTTATTGGTCATATAAGTTATACTTTATGGTTTACCAAGTCTGGTATTCCATTATCAGAAAAAGAAGGGTTAGTTACATTATTTTTTATGATGATTGTTCAATACTTTCTTTATCGTTATGTTATGCTTTCCAGTTTTAGAAAATTTGTTCCACTTGTAATTCTTTATTCATTTGGTTTGGTAGCTTTAGCTGTAGTTATTTCTTCAACTTTAGGTAATACTGAACGTTTTTATGCACCGCTCATCAGTTTATTAGGTGTTTTTTTCTTTTATTTTTCAGATTATTGTGTGGCTAGAAGAGCTATAAGAGTACCGCTTTTTGGTCAAATGGTTATTATGTCTACTTATGTAACAGCTCAAACTCTAATTATAACAGGCATGTTGTTAATGCAAATTTAGATTTCTAATCTTATTATCAGCATCATTAAGCAATTTTATTATTTCACTTTTATTTTTCACTGTAGCTCCAGAGGCAAACTTGTGTCCTCCTCCGTGGTATTTTATGCCTATATCACTGATATCTATTTCTCTTGCTCTTAAACGTACTCTATAGTTTTTGTTTTCAGAATTATAAATAAATGCTATGTATATAGGACATTCTGATATATTGCTTATAATATTAATACATTCTGAAGATTCCTCATAACTAAGGTTTAGTTTTTTTTGATCATTTTCCTCTAAAATTATATATACTGTTCCGTATTCTGTTTTTTTTACCAGATTTAAGATATAGCTTTGGTAGTTTAAATAAGAAAACGGTTTAAGGTAAATTTTGTTATAAATTAATTCAGCTTCTGCTCCTCTTTCTAATAAAATGGAAGAATACATCAGACATTCATTTTTGGGATTAAATAAGAATCTGTTTGTATCAGTAACAATTCCAGTATATAACATGGTAGCAGATTTTGGAGATAGTTTGAGTTTTTTTTCAGAGAAATACCATAATTTTACAATCAGTTCAGAAGCAGAAGCTCTAAAGTCTTCAATTAAGTTTATACTTCCATACGGATTTAGGTTGGGGTGGTGATCTATTTTTATTATTTCTTTAGCTTTTGAGTAGTTTTTATCTGAAATTCTTTCTGGTGTGGCTGTATCAGTGACAATAACTAATGCATTTTTATATATTTCTTCATTTACTTGATTGTTCTTTTCTTCTATGAATGAAAAGGTATCAGAATAATCTGAATTAATAACATAAATGTTTTTATCATTAAAGTTATCTTTTAAAATCTGTGCAAGTCCACAGCAGGAACCTACTGCATCTCCGTCAGGGCGTATATGTCTGGTTATTATAATAGTTTTATTTTCATATATCCTTTTCCATATTGTTCTAATAATATTTATATTTTTCTTACTAAATTTCATGTTGCTATCTTATTTTATATGTTTAAAATTTCCTAAAGTTAAGCTTACTGGGGAAGCTATGGTAAAAGTTCCATTAAAACGTTTAATTACATTTTCAAAATCAGCTAACTGATGCTTGTTAACTACACAGATTATTATGTATTTGTCAGTGTCTGAGTACATTCCCTTAGCTGAAACTACGGTACATCCATGTTTTAATTTTTTCATAAGTGTTTGTGATAATTCCACAGGTTTATCAGTTATTACTTCAAATTTGATAGCTGATTTTGCTCCCTTTAGCATAAGGTCATTTACTGAAGTGGTTACAAATGAATAAATTATGCATAGTATTACAGCTCTAAAATTTTTTCCATATACAAAAAATGAGCTGAAAGCAATTAATGCATTAAATGTAAAAATTAGCCATACAAATTCAAATTCAGGTTTTTTTTTGTTTATCATGGCAGCAACTATATCATTTCCTCCTGTGCTGGCTTTTAATCTAAACGTGGCATTATATATGAAGCCATTAAAAACGCCTCCTGCTACCGCTGCCATTATGGCTTCTCCTCCATCTTTAGCGGTAAAAACAATATTGGATAAATCTAAAGATCTGAAAATAAGGTTTGCTAAAGAGAAAGAAAGAATAAAAAAAAGTGTTCTTATTGAAAACAAATGTGAAATTTTGAAATAACAAATTAAAAGTAGTGGAATATTTATTAAAAGTGATAAATATCCTATATTAAAGTTGAATAGGAATTGAATCATTGTGGCCATGCCGTTTAATCCAGCTGGTGCAAAATTATTTGTAAAAATGAATAACTCATAGTTTAATGCGGAAAAGACACCTAAAAAGCATAAAATACAGTATTTGGTAAAAGAATGATTTTGTAATTTTTTTAGCATTTTGCCTCAAGTAATTATTTAAGATAGAAAAATCATAATGGTGAAAAATATTTTTAGCAAGATTATTGACATTAACAATTTTTTTACATATTATTAACATTGTTATCCTTGCATAAAACAAAAAAGCTTGTATATAATGTTTGATGTTTTATTTACATATGGAGGATGTTTTTTATGTTAAAAAGGAGTTTAATTTTTCTTATAATTCTTTCCTCATTACTAATCTTTGTTTCATGTCCAGCAGAAGTATACAAGGAAAATAATTATTATTATCTTGCTAATCCCACACAGAAATCATACATCACTGAGGTGGAAGGTTATTTAGATTTATCAAAATGTTATCTTAAATACAGAGCAGATGCCACGGGTAAATGGCATGGTAAAGTGCCATCAGGCAGTGGAGAAGAAAGAACTGCTTTACTTGAATTTGATAAAAACGGTGTATATAAGTTTAAAGCAGATGGATTGAATTCTGAAGTAGGTTGGGATATGCATGTATGGGTATATAGAGATGCAAGTCAGACAAAGCTACTTTATGAAGGTAGCGGACTTTCTAATACTATTGTCCTAAAAGATGTTTCAGTTAATAGTGAGAAAACAGGTACAATTAAGTTGAGAGTTTTTATTCAGGATAATGGTATTGGTGGTAATTTCCTTTCACATGACGTTCAGAATAACAGAACTATGATAGATAAGGTATTTTATAGATATGGTGGGGATGAATCCAGTAAGAAAGAAGAGCTACAAGACGGTATTTGGGAAAGAGTAACGTTAGGTTCTACAAGCGGAGAATATGGCTACGCCTATGGGCTTGTAGGTGATAATTATAATAAAACAAAAAAAGCTATAGCATTAACAAGTGATTCAAATTATTTTTATGATGATCCTGAAAAGGAATTAAGTGGTGAAAATTATCTTAGCAATATAGTTGAGCCTTTTGTGTTTGAAAATTTACCTTACGGATATCATTTTTATTATTTTACATTACTTGTTAACAGGCAACGTTTTGTTGGATCTGATTCAACACTAGAAGTCATAGGAGATGAACTGAATTATGTTTTTTGTGAACCAGTAATGGTTTATCTAGATAAAAATGAAGTTACGGTGGATGTATTTATCGGTCCTAAAAATACAATTAATGATGGTGCTTATAATAATAAGGATATAGTTTCTACACTTTTACCTGATGTAGTAAAAATAGATCCTAATGGAGGTGAATTTTCTATTACGGATGAAGAGAAAAATAATCTTATTACTGAAGGAAGACTGGTTTATTTCATTAATCCGAATGAAGATATACTGCTTGACATAAGCGACTTTAAAGATGACGGAGAAGATGGAATAATTAACGACCCACATATATTTGGAGGTGTTTTTTATTTGAATTTTTATGGCGCCAAAGAATATAAATGGTATTTGGATTTGTCCAATAGTGTAGATAAAGAGTATCCCAAACTTGAAAATGGTATGCGTGGTGAAAATGTGTACAGTACAAATAAAGATGATTCTACAAGTTATGAACGAATTCCTATAACAGACGGCCAAATATTTAATTTGCGTGATAATTACGTAGAACGGGGTCATGAAGTAGAAAAAGATGAGGGAGGTAATGCTTCTTATTTTGTTGACTTTATGTTTGGGAGAGGAATAAAGGAAGGAGATAAGATTATTGTTGAAGCTGAAAAAGACGGGAAAACTGTAAAATCTACTATTACATTTACTCGTTCGTACTGATACTAGTATTAATTAAATAATGTTTAAGCACCTAAGAAACTTGGGTGCTTTTTTTTATTCCTTATAAGTGCTAAGATTCTATAGGGGAGGGAATATGTCTTTTAATCAAAGAACAGTGACATGTGGAGAGCTTAATTTAAGCTATGTGGGGAAAGAAGTTGTATTAAATGGATGGGTTCATAGAAATAGAAATCATGGTGCATTGCATTTTATAAATATCAGGGATAGATATGGAATAACTCAAGTTGTCCTGGATGAAAAATCTGATACTACATTACAAAATACAGCCAGTGAACTAAAAATGGAATATGTTATCTCAGTTACAGGGATAGTTAGGAAAAGACCTGATAGTATGATTAATACTGGAATGACTACAGGAGAAATAGAGGTTTTAGCAAATAAAATAGATATTTTAGCTAAAAGTGATATTCTTCCATTTATGATAGATGATGAAACAAATGCAAATGAAGATTTGAGATTGAAATACAGATTTTTGGATTTAAGATCATTTGGCATGCAAAAAAGAATTAAGCTTAGGCATGAGTTTATAAAGTCAGTAAGACATTTTCTTTATGAAGAAGGTTTTTATGAAATAGAAACCCCAACACTTATAAGAAGTACACCAGAAGGAGCTAGGGATTACCTGGTTCCATCTAGAAAATATCCTGGAGAGTTTTATGCTTTGCCACAGAGCCCTCAGCTTTACAAGCAATTGCTTATGGTAAGTGGATATGATAAATATTTTCAGATAGCTAGATGTTATAGGGATGAAGATGCCAGAGGTGATAGACAGCCAGAGTTTACACAGCTTGATTTGGAAATGAGTTTTGTTAACCGTGAAGATGTTCTTTCATTAATGGAAAAACTGTTTGTTTATGTATTCAAAGAAACCATTAATTATTCCTTACCTGCTCATTTTAGGAGAATTGACTATAAAACAGCTATGAACACGTACGGAACAGATAAACCTGATTTAAGATTTGACTGTGAATTGGTTGATTTCAAAGATATTATAGATAAATCTGATTATGAAACTTTTAAAAAGAACAAGTATGTTAAAGCTGTAGTTGCACATGAGGGGAAGGAACAAGATTTTACTAGAAAGTATTTAGACAGCATGAATGAAATAGCAGTACAGTATAATATGGATTATATACCATACATAAAGGTATCTGAAACTGGTTTTACTGGAAGTGCAGCCAAGTATTTTAATAAATTAGAAAAAGAGATTTTAAAATGTACAGAAGCTAAGAATGGAGATGTAATTTTTATTATAGGCCATACTGATTGGAAGAAATGCTGTTTGTGTGCAGGCGCAGTGAGAAGTAAAATAGGAAAGGATTTAAAACTTATTAAAGAAGGTTTTGAATTCTGCTGGATAGTAGATTTTCCACTTTTTTCCTATAATGAAGATGAAGGACATTGGGAAGCAGAACATCACATGTTCAGTATGCCTCAGGAACAATATATAGACACTTTGGAATCAGATCCAGGTTCTGTTAAAGGTGATTTGTATGATTTGGTCTGTAATGGTTATGAATGTGCTTCTGGTTCTATTAGAATACATGATGTTGAATTACAGAAAAGAATATTTAGAATATGTAATTTATCTGATGAAGAGGCAGAGAAGAAATTTGGTTTTCTATTAAATGCGTTTAAATATGGAGCTCCTCCACATGGTGGAATTGCTCCTGGTGTTGATAGAATGGTTATGATAATGTCAGAGCAGACTTCAATAAAGGAAGTTATAGCTTTCCCTAAAAACAGCTTTGCTGTTTCTCCTATGGATGATTGCCCAAATACAGTGGATGAAAAACAGCTAGAGGAATTACATATAATAATCAAAGATAAGGAATTTAAGTGATAGGTGAACTTAATGTTAAACAGGTTCAGTTTGATTATGATGTAAAACGTATAAAACGCTTAAGAAAAGAAACTTCAGAAAGCGGAATTGTTGGTCAGGATAGAGGTCTTAGTGCTTTAAAACTTGGAATGAGTTTGAAAACTAAAGGGTATAATATTTACCTAAGCGGAGAAGACGGTACAGGTAGGCATTTGGCAGTAAGTCAGATTTCAAATGAACTTGGATATGAAAGTGTAGATGCTTTTTTATGTTATAATTTCATAAATCCTGAAATACCTGTTTTAATTACAGCAATAAAAGCTAAAGAAATTGAAAAAGGCATGAATGATATAATCATGTTGGTAAAAAACAGTAAATTTCAGGAAGCACAGACTATTATTAATGACATGATTAATTATTTTAGTACACAGGATAGAAATAATTATCTGTTATTTAAGTATTTTAATCAGGTTATAAAAGCGCTAGAAAAAAAAGATGATACAATAGAAAAATATCAGATTAAAATTATTTTTGATTCTATTAGCCATACTAAAGCTCCTGTAGTTAGTGAATTTTATCCAACTTTTTCAAATATATTTGGTTCTTTAAATAATAAAACTGACTTCAATCATTTAAATATAAGAGCTGGTTCTATTTTTAACGCAATAGGTGGGTACTTTGTAGTTGATATAAATCAAATACTTGCCCAAAATACGCTTTGGGAAGCAATTAAGTTATTTGCTGAAAGTTCTTCTTTTACTATAAAGGAAGATGATAGGGTAGTAAGGGTAATCAGTTCTGAAATACCAGTAAAGATTATTTTGTTAGGTTCTGGTCAGATGTATGATAAGTTGTGTGAAACTGATGATAGATTTTTACGGCTTTTTAAAATTTGTGCAGAATTTGATTATTTTATGGAAGCAAATGATAAAAACATTAAAGGGATTATTTCATACTTAGAAAGAACTGTAACAGATAATAAACTAAAGCCTTTAACTGATGATGGAATATGTAAAATTCTCAGATATGGATCATGGTATGCTGAAATGCGTGATGAGATTACCACTAAATTATCTGTTTTAGGAGATCTGCTTTTTGAAGCTAATTTTTATTCTGAAAATGAAATAAATGCCAAATCTGTGGAAAAAGCGGTAGATGAAAGAAAATATTTTAACGGAATAACTGAATACAGGATTAATAAAGAAATAAGAGATGGTGAAATGTTGGTTTCTCTTTCAGGGGCTAAAATTGGTGTAATTAATGGTTTGGCAGTCATGGATAGAGGTTTGGAAGGCTTTGGAACACCTGCTGTAATCTCAGTTTCAGTTGCTCCAGGAAATGAAGGTATAGTAAATATTGAGCATGAGGCAGGTCTTTCTGGGGAAATACATGATAAGGGTTTATTAATTCTAGAAGGTTATTTGAGAAACAAATATGCCAGAAACTTTCCGTTATCCATTTATGCAGGAATTTGTTTTGAGCAAAGCTATTCCGAAATAGATGGGGACAGTGCTTCTAGCTCTGAGCTTTTAGCTTTATTGTCTGCTATAGGAAATTTACCTGTAAGGCAGGAAATAGCTGTAACAGGTTCAGTTAATCAAATGGGAGATGTCCAGCCTGTAGGTGGAATAAATGAAAAAGTTACCGGTTTTTTTGAAATATGTAGTTATACGGGTTTGAATGGTAAACAAGGTGTAATAATACCAGATAAAAATATTAATTCACTCATTTTACCAGATAATCTTGTAAATGCTATTAAGGAAGGTATGTTTCATATTTATCCTGTATCTAATATAGATCAGTGTATGCAGATATTAATTTTTAATGATGACAAAACGGATGGAAAAATGAAAAATTTTAATAAAATTATTGAAAAAAAACTTAGGGATCTTTATGAAATGTCCAGAAATTCAAATTAATAAAGTCATACTAGTAAATTTAAATGTTATAGAGGAAATATAGAATGAATATATCAGAGTTATGTAATGTTTTAGATAACATATTTAAAATTAAACAGTTTAGTTCTATAGATTCTTCACTGAATGGCTTACAGGTAGGCTCCTCAAATAAAGAAATTAAAAAAATTGGTTTTTCGGTATCCGCCAGTCTGAATATTTTTAAACTTGCCAAAAAAAGCAACTGTGATATGGTGTTTGTGCATCATGGGTTATTTTGGGGGAAACCAGAATCTATAACTGGCTATAAATATGAAAGGATCAAATTTTTATTAGATAATGATATTGCTTTGTTTGCATGTCATCTTCCTTTAGATACACATGAAAAATTTTCAAATAATGCAGGAATGGCAGAAGAATTACAACTTGAAGATGTTAGAGGGTTTGCTTCTTATAAAGGCTTTAATATGGGTCTTTATGGGACTTTAAAAAACGCTTTAAGTTATGAAGAAATAAAAAAAAGAGTCTGTACATCTGTTATTATAGATGAACCTAAGACCGTTTTATGCACAAATAAAATGAAAAAATATAATAAGGTTGGAATTGTTTCTGGCTCAGGAAGTAAAGATGTATATGAAGCCATTGAATTAGGTTTGGAAGTATTTATAACAGGGGATTTTTCATTTAATGAATATTTTCCTGTTTTAGAGTCAGGAATTACACTCATGTGTTTGGGGCATTATGAAACCGAAAGGTATGGAGTAATACGAATCATGAATTTTTTACGGAGTAACTACAATATTGAAACCTTATTTTTAGAAGATATAAAAGAGGGGAATGAAAATGAATAATAGGCGTTTTTATCCGTTGCTGTTAACTTTAATTGTTATTGCTCTAGATCAGCTCTCTAAATTATGGATAGTTAATCATATAGAAGTTGGAAGTTTGTATAGGTATTATTTTGGTGATTTCCTAGCTATAATCCATGTTAGAAATACAGGAGCTGCTTTTAGTTTAGCAGCAAAAACTACGGGATTCTTACATACATTGGTGCTTATAATTATTCCTTTTTTATTTATGATATTTCTTATGTTTATAATTACCAGTAAAAAAAATGGTTTTTCCGTTTATCAAGCTTTTCTTTTAGCTGGAATAGCTGGAGGTGGAATAGGAAATTTAATTGACAGAATATTCAGGTCTTCTACTGGTGGTGTGGTAGATTTCATAAGCGTTAAATTTTACGGTTTGTTTGGAATGGACAGGTTTCCAACTTTTAATTTAGCTGACAGTAGTGTTGTTGTCTGCACCATTTTACTTATTTTGTCTTTTATATTCAGTAAAAGAAATTCAAACTGATATGGATATAAAAAAAGTAAGCTGGTTTCCGTTTAGTGAAGAACCTTTACTTTTATCAGCTAGATTTGCATTGTATATGTCAAATCCATACGTCATCTTACCTAATGATTCTTTAGATAATAAGTGGCATTTGTTTTCTAATTCTGTCTTAGGAATTCATCATTTTATTTCTGATTCAGGTATAAGCTGGCAACATATTGATCTGCTTGTTCTGGGTGGTAGAGACCCGTTTGTTTACTATGAAAACGGATGGTACTATTTGATATATGCTAGAAGTACAAATTTAAATTTATTTAAGTTTAAAGAAACTGAAAAAGCTAATAAATTAAGAACATGTATAGAAGTTATCTATTCCAGAGATTTGATTTTATGGAGTAAGCCAGTTGTATTATTGGATTTTAAAGATATACCTTATGCATCTGTTTTAAATCCTAAGCCTTTTATTTCAAATCCTCAGTTAATAAATGAAGATGGTTATTATAGATTATATTTTGGTGCCAGTTATTTAAAAATGCCTGATACTAAAGTTAAATTTTCCAGATTCATTGGTTCTGCGGTATCTGAGAAAATACGAAACAGGTTTAAATTAGAAAATTCAGATCCTCTTCTTGAACCAGAGCCTGATTCAAAATATTTAAATTTGGCTCTTGGTAATTTTAATATAATTAAGTTTGATTCAGTTTATTATGCCTTTACGTGTTCGGCATACTGGGATGAAGAAAGAAATGGATCTTTTAGTGCTATTAGTGTAAAAGAATCTTTAGATGGATTAAATTTTAAAGATACACTAAATAAACCTATATTATTACCTTCTGAGAAAGGATGGACTGATAAATATATAAAAAGCTGTAATTTAAACTATATCAGTTATGAGAGATGCTTTTACTGTTATTTCAGTGCTTTAAGTCAAAAAAAATTCAGTGCAGAATCTATTGGTTTGTTTTTGGGAACGCATGCTCAAAAGTTGGATTAGAACCGGCTTAAATTTTTTCCCTTTTCTTTCTTTCGGATCTGGTAAATAATTCCAGTGAATTTATGTTTCTATCCATTACAAAAAGAGATATGGCATACATAATATCTTTCCAATGATCACTTTTTGGAAAATTTATAAATCCATGAAGCATATTGTTACAGGTTAAAAATTTAACTGAAGTGTCAGCATCTTTCAGTACTTTAGCATAAAGAACGGCATCATCATAAAGTGGATCTAGCTCTGAAGCTAAAATGAGAGTTTTTTCTAAGCGTGAATTATCCTGAGATAGAAGGGGTGAAAAGAGCGGGTCAAAGATATCTTTTGGTTCTCTTTGATAATTTGTAATGAAAAAATTTAAATCCTGCTGTAAAAGCATGGGGTTATTTTTATATTTTTCATGACTGTTTGTACGCATTCTGCAGTCTGTAATAGGATCAACCAGGATTTGACCTGCAGGTTTTGGATGCTTTAAATCCCTGATAAGTAGGCTGACAGAAGCAGCTAGGTTAGCACCGGCACAGTGTCCCATAAGATAGATTTTATCTGGATCAACTTTCCAGTATCTAGCACCTTTTACAGCCCACAAATATGCCTGTAAGCAATCAAATACGGGAGTTGGGAATTTGTTTTCTGGAGATAGCCTGTAGTCTAATGCCAGAACTTCAGCACCTGTTTTATCACAGATGTTTGAACATATGGCAGAATAAATATCAACATTTCCCAGCATCCAACCTCCATCATGAAGGTAAATGATAAGCGAGTTCAAAGAAGATTCATTCTTTGTTTTTCTAAATAGGTATCCACCAATAGTTGAGTTGGGAGATACAGGAATTATAAATGATTCAACAGAAATATTCTTAGTTTTAGGGCAGTAGAGTTTTTTATAAAGTTTATTTGTTCTTAAATCCATGTTATTATATTTTCTGATTTGATCTTGTGACATTTCAGAAATATTTTTATGTGGAAAAAACTTTATGTACTTATTGAGTATATTTCTTGTTTTGAAAGACAGCGTTGAACTGACCATAAGAAAATATTACTGTAATAGTCTATTCTTATTCAATGGATTATTAATGGAGGTTTTATATGATTTTAGTTACAGGCGGAACTGGATTTATTGGCTCTCATACCTGTGTTCAGTTAATTAAAGCTGGATATGATGTTTTGGTTATAGATGATTTAAGTAACAGTCATGAAGATGTTGTAAATAGAATAAAGCTTATAACCGGCAAAAAAATAGAATTTATTAAAGGTAATGTATGTGATTATAATTTGCTAACTGATGTATTCCGTAAATATAAGATAGATTCAGTTATTCATTTTGCTGGTTATAAAGCAGTAGGGGAGAGTGTAAATAAACCTCTTATATACTATAAGAATAATATTGATTCTACTTTGAATCTTCTTACAGTTATGAGAAATTTTAATGTAACGTCATTTATTTTCAGTTCAAGTGCTACAGTATATGCTCCAACTGGAAAAGTACCTTTTTCTGAACTATCTGAATTGGGTAAGTGTTCTAATCCTTATGGTTGGACCAAGTATATGAATGAGGAGATAATACAATCATACTGTAACTCAAATTCTGATTTTTCTGCAGTTTTACTAAGATATTTTAATCCTGTAGGTGCTCATGAAAGTGGGTATTTAGGAGAAGACCCACAGGGCATACCGAATAACTTAATGCCACTTATATGTAGAGTAAGTCTTAATATCATTAATGAATTGACCGTTTTTGGTAATGATTACGATACTGAAGATGGAACGTGCATAAGAGATTATATACATGTAATGGATTTGGCAAATGCTCATATTCTAGCGTTAAAATACGTAAATGGCCATAAAGGATGCAAAGCTTTTAATATTGGAACAGGTAAAGGTACTTCTGTTTTAGAAATGATTAAGACTTTTGAAGATGTTAATAAACTTAAAATAAACTATAAAATAGGAAAAAGAAGAGCTGGAGATGTTGCAAAGTTATATGCTGACTGTACTAAAGCTAAAAAAGAATTATCTTTCACACCTGTTTATACATTGTCTGATATGTGTTTACATTCCTATAATTATATGAAATTAAATTACATGAAAGGTGTTTAAGAGAAGTTTAAGGAATTGACCTAATATTTTTGTAGTTCTAGAATTATCAGGTTTTAGGAGAATGTTATGAGTAAAAAAGAAAAAAATAAAGGTTTTATCTATGAATTCAAACAGTTTATAACACGTGGAAATGTAGTCCAGATGGCAGTAGGTATAGTTATAGGCGCTGCCTTTTCAGCTATAGTAACTGCGTTTGTAAGCGGTATTATTAATCCAGTTATTGGATTGCTGATTGGAAATGTTGATTTCAGTGAATTAAAAGTGGTTTTAAAATCTGCTACAGAGGAAAGTGCTGAAGTTGCCATTTTATATGGTGTCCTGATTCAAAAAATAGTTGAATTCGTTATTGTAGCTTTTGTCCTGTTTTTAGTAGTAAAAGGTATGAATAGGCTGGAAGAAGCTAAAAAGAAGAAGGAAGAAGAAGAAAAAGTGGCTGCACCAGCTCCTACACCTGAAGATATATTACTATTAAAAGAAATTAGAGATTTACTTAAAGATAAGAATTGAAAGATACCTACCATTTGGTAGGTTTTTTTATTTTTTAACAGATAAATTTTTTTAAAGAGAATTGAAATAAAAATAATAAAAAATAAAATAAAACGTAATTAGTATCAAATTAATTAGAGGTGAGAATGTACGTATTACTTGAAATTTTAGGTAAACAATATAAGGCAGAAGTAGGTAAACAACTTAGAGTTGATCTGGTAAATAATAAAGTGGGTGAGAGTCTGGATTGTTCTTCTGTTTTAGCTGTTGTTGATGGAGCAAATGTTAGATTTGGTGCTCCGTATGTAGAAGGGGTAACAGTAAAATTAACTCATATGTCTGACATAAAAGATAAAAAAGTTAAAGTTTATAAGTTTCGTAGAAGAAAGGGATACCGCAGAACGCAGGGGCATAGACAGCAGTATTCTATTTTGAATGTTGATAGTATAAATTTATAATTTAACGCTTAGGAGGAAAGGTTATGGCTCATCATAAAGGTGGTGGTTCTTCCAAAAATGGAAGAGATTCAAATGCTCAGCGTTTAGGTGTTAAGCGTTATGGCGGGCAGATTGTAAAAGCTGGTGAAATAATTATGCGTCAGCATGGCACAAAAATTCATCCAGGAGAAGAAGTTGGTTTAGGCTCTGATTATACTTTATTTGCTAAGGTTTCCGGTGAAGTTGATTTTTACAGAAGGAACAATAGAAATTACGTCAGAATTAAACCAGTTTCAATATTGTAGAATAATTTACTTAATAACCAAATTATAAAATTTAATGATTGGATTTTCAGATGAAACATACATAGATATTGCCTCTGGCAAAGGAGGTAATGGATGTGTGTCTTTTAGAAGAGAAAAATTTGTTCCTAAAGGTGGCCCTGATGGAGGTGACGGTGGTAGGGGCGGTGATGTTGTATTTATAGTTAAGAAAAATTTACGGACACTGTCACATTTAAAAGCTGTCAGGACTTTCAGAGCTGAAAATGGTAAGGATGGTTCAGGTAACAGATGTTTTGGAAAAGATGGCAGAGATATTGAAATTCCAGTACCACCAGGAACTGTTCTAAAGGATATTAAATCAGGTAAGGTCATTAAAGACCTTTCTAAACTAGAAAGGTTTGTGTTTCTAAAGGGAGGAAAAGGAGGACTTGGAAACTATCATTTTAAGTCCAGTGTAAGACAGACTCCAAGGTTTGCACAGGAAGGACAAGATGGTGTTTCCTTAAGAATAGGTGTAGAGCTTTTAGTGGTAGCTGATATTGGTTTTGTTGGTTTCCCAAATGCAGGAAAGAGCTCTTTACTTAATCTGCTTACTAATGCTAAAAGTAAGGTTGCTTCCTATCCCTTTACTACTACTATCCCTCATTTAGGTTTGTTAAGATATAAGGATGTTGATATAGTTTTAGCGGATATTCCTGGTCTTATAGAAGGGGCTTCAAATGGTAGTGGAATGGGAATAAAATTTTTAAAACATATTTCAAGAACTCAAGGTTTGGCTTATTTTATAGATTGTTCTTCTGATGATTTTATTAGCAGATATGATCTTCTTAGAAATGAATTAAAGTCCTATTCTGATTTTTATTCTGAGGAATTACTGAATAAAGAAGAAATTATTATAGGCACTAAACTTGATGAATCAGAAGCAGTTAATAATTTCAATATATTAAAAAACAAATATCATGATAAAATATGCCTTGGAATAAGTATTTATGATGATAAAAGCATTAACTCAGTTAGAGAAGCTTTTTATAATATGATTATAAAACAAGATAATGATGAATCATCAAATTAATAATCAAATTAATAAACAAATTAATAATCAAATGAATAATAGACCTGAAGAAAAGATAACTCATATAGCGATATTTGGCGGTACTTTTGATCCAGTGCATTTGGGACATTGTGCTGTTATCAAAGCTGTTTTAGACAATTTTAATTATGATAAACTTTTTATTGTTCCTGCTGTAATAAGTAATTTTAAGAATAAAAGTCCTAGAGCCAGTGGATTAGATAGAATGATGATGCTTAAGCTATCTGTAGATAAATTAATAAAAAATAATAAAGGCTTTAAAGACAAAGTAGTTGTTTCAGATATTGAATTGAAAAGAGAAGGTGTTTCATATACATCAGATACTGTTAGAGAGATAAAAAATAAAATTTCTGAATGTAAGGTAGATGTAGTGCTAGGAGATGATCATGTTAATAAACTTTCTGAATGGCATGATATTGATTATCTTATAAAAAATGTGAGATTTGTTTTTTACAAAAGAATGGAGTTTCAAGTGGATTTAAATCTTTTACCGTCTGGAATAGATTTTATATATTTAAAACTAGATAGGATTTATAAAGAAAACTCTACTGAAATTAGAGAAAATATTGATAAATACAAGAATTATTTGGATGATGATGTCAGAAAATATATATACAGTAAGGGATTATACAGATCTTAGTCTAATAGTAGAAAAGTTAATTTCAAAAAAACGTTTTGTTCATAGTTTATCTGTAGCGTATACATGTGCTTTTATTTTGGATCTTTTTAAATGTAAAAATTATGTAAAAGAGTATAATTGTATTTCTGGCCCTATCTTTTGCGGTTTAGTTCATGATATAGGTAGAGAGCTTTCAGAAGAAAATTTATTTAATTACTGTAAATATCATAAGATAGATTTAAATGCTGAAATTAGAGAAAATATTGTTTTGTCTCATGGTTTGGTAGCTGCTGATATGGCTTATAGTTTTTTACCAAATTATCCATCTAGTTGGAGTGAAGCCATTAAGTATCATACTACAGGAAATGATACTTTAGATGATTTGGGATTAGCACTTTTAATTGCTGATTTTACAGAGCCAAATAGAACTTTTCTTTCATCTTCTGATAGAAATACTATTTATTCAAATGAAAATATTTATACATGTGCTTTAGATGTTATAAATAGGATGATTTTACATGCAGAAAAATCAAAAAAATATAACGTATCATCATATTCACTTAAGCTTAAATTATACTTAGAATGTAAATTAGATAAATAAGGTTATGAAACGTATTATTACTGTAATTTCTTTAGTTTTATTTGTTTTCCTATTTACTTCATGTACCAAATCCGCTGATGTAATAGGGTTTGCTGATTTTGGTGGTTCTGATACTGTAATTGTTTATTATAATTCAGATATCAATACGGTGTATGTAATTTTAGCTCCAGTTTATTTAGGTATATCTTCTCCTGCTGCTGCTCAAAGTTTTACAGGTAAAGTTTTGGACTTTTATGCACATGGAGATACTGAAGATTTTATTAATTTAAAAATTATCATTTCATCTATTTTAAATAAAGAAGAAGCATTAGGGACTGAAGCATTTATGACTGATTTTATAGATGCCTTGGTTTTTAGAAATGCTTATTTTACTAATTCTGAAATTTCAAGAAGAGTAGCTGATTGTGTACATGCAGATATCTCTAAATTAGTAAGCGCATTAGGTTCTGATGATATAAATATTGAAGTTATTAATGCAAATGATTTTATTTCAAAAGTAGATTATATGTATGCATATGAATATTTTAAAATTTGGTTTTCACAAATTATATAATTTAACATATTTTTATGATATCTGAATTTTTTAATATCAGAAAAACAATGTTTTATAGTTTGGAGAATATTTTAGTTTGGAGAATATATGAATAATTCTGTTTTAGAAAATGCTGAAAAAATAAAAGAGTATATAAATAATCATAATGGTATTGATACTGTTATAATTGATTTATCAGACAAGTGTTCATGGGCTGAGTGCTTTATTATTAGTACAGTAACAAGTTCAGGACATTTGAAAGGTTTAGTTCATGAATTATGGAGCTTTTTAATAAATCTTGGTTTATCAGTAAATAAAAGGCATAAAACACCTAGGACTGATACATGGGAACTGATTGATTGTTCTGATATTGTCATCCATCTTATGAATAAGGAAACACGAGAATTTTACAGCTTAGAAAGATTATGGGAAGTATATACACAAAATTAAATTATAATTATTAGCTAAATTATAACTATTAAATTGTCATTTTGATATGGCATTAAGTATTAATGAAATAACTTTTTGAAGGTTTCCTTTAAATGCAGAACTGACTAAGTCCCCCTTTAGTTCATCTATACTGTTGTCTGGTAAAACTGCACAGTTAAGTTTATTTAAGATTAGTTCATTTTCCAATGCAATAAATGCTGTTTCAATATTATTAAATTTAAAAGGCTGATTTTTAAGTATATTGTCAAAGATAAAAGTAGCTCTGGCTACTGGATGTAATACTGACCAATCAGAATTATATGTTTGTATCAACATATCTATTTTGGAAAGGTAATCAGATTCTATTAAATAATCATCTTCTGAATAAATATTTCTGCAAACCATTTTATTTAGCTCTATTATGTTTTTCATGTTTATATATATTGGTAGAGCTGACAGACTTCCATATAAATCCAGTATTTTAACTGAAAGTTCCAAAGATATATTTTCTTCAGGAACATTTGATAAAAAGAAGACCACATGGTTTATTTGTTCATTTGAAAGAAAAATATTCTGATAACGTAATATGTTACGGATTATACCTATTTTTTCATCTTTATTTGGCAGTTTTTGTTCGTTTAGGAAATTTGCTGAAGAGTAGTCATTTGCACCTGCTCTTAGGTTTTTATTATGCAGATATCTCATAGTTCTAAAGTCAGAAGGTTTACTTGAACCTTCTGGAATATTCCACATATAGTTTCCTAATCTGACAGCACCTGGAACTCTGCCTTGACTACAGAGCATACGTATTCTTCTTTCAGAAATATTCCAAAGTTCTGAAGCCTGTTTTACACTTATATAGTTCATAATCTTTAACTAATAACGCTGTTGAAATCAGCTAATCTTATAGATTTAACAGTGTAATCATATTTTACACCGTTAATTTCAAATTTCTTATTTTCACCTAATCCCATATTATAAATCTTAAGACCTAGTGGAGCCTGAAAATTTAAAATATTTTTTTCTGGATTAGATTCCCATGGTCCAAAAATTTTATAACTGACTTCTGTCTGATTAATGTTATCAATAAATACCACCTCTGTACCAAACTCAACATAATCAGTATCAACATCTTCAGGATCAATAATTTTAGAAGAGTCAATTTCATCAGTTAGTTTATTCATAAGAAAGTTCAGATTTTTTTGTTTATCTTTAGCATACTGATATTCTGCATTTTCTCTTAAATCTCCTAAATCTCTAGCTGTACCAATTTCTTTAGAGTTTTCCGGTATCTCAACATTCATAATATGTTCTAGTTCTGCAGATTTACTAACATACATGGCTCTGGTACATAAGAAACCTTTAGGAATTATTCTTCCAGGAAGTACTGGAGCTGTATTTTCATTAAGTATCTGGTCTGCATCTTTTCTGTTGGAAAGTATAAAATGCTTGATACCTAATATTTTTTCATCATCCTGCATTATTGCATTATTTAAGAGAGATAGAATCCTTCTAGCTTGTGGAATATCACACGTACCTAAGAAAGAGGAAATTTCTTGGTTTGTAAAAAGTGAAGTCATTAGGAATTTCTGTCTTTCCCTGTTAACTGTGCCATCAACCTTATGTTCAATTTTACCATTTACCGTACCAAGAAGTGAGATTTTTGATGAAAGTATTTCTTCATCTGTAAAGTTAAGTTTTTCCCATTCTTTACTTGACAAGGTTTTGAAAAGAAAGATGGCTAAATCTGGATCAGTATCTGGGTGCTGAATTATATCTGAAAGTGTATCTGTAAATAGTTTCTTTTTTGTACTGTTCCTTACTTTATCCAAAAGAAAATTAGATGGGGCAGTGTGTAGAAGAATCAGTAATATCTCTGGGGCATTTTCAACAGCAGAAATAATATGTTCTACAAATGATTTTTGTATACTGTCATTCATGAACATATAGGCTTCTTTAATGTCGTTATTGTTCATTTTAGAGAAGATATCATAAAAACTGATGCCTTGAATCAGGTTTTCCATACCTTCATCTTTACCAATTTTTTCCAAAATCAAATAAGAACTGATTTCAGTAGATGGAGAAATTTTCATTTTTAGTTCTGTTGAAAAATAATTCAACATATGAATGAATTCTTCAGAATCTGTATTCCCATTATGCTTTAAAAAATCTCTTAAAATACCATATTTATTGATAAGACCTTTTTCATGATTAAAAAGTTTATATGATTTTTCTTCATACGTTATGGGGGTATCTCTAAGTATGAATACATCATTTGAATAGTCAGAAGTGCTGAAGAACGGATTTGAGGCAAGAGTTTTTTTTGCTTGATTCTGCCATGAAGTCCAATCATCCTTACTTAGTATATCTGGAACTAGTTCAGCTTTAATCTGTTTAAAACTGGCTTCTCCATTAAATGATGTTAAAAGCATTTTCAGACTCCATTCATTATTTTCCATAATATGATTTCTGATATCTTCAGGTTTAGCTCCAGCTTTTAAAACCCATATATGCTGTTTGGGGAGTATTTTTAAACTACTGTAAGCTATGGCAGAACTCATTATATGGATATCTTTTTTAGAAATAAATTTTATCTGAACTTGATCCTGTTCTATTTTTATTATTCTTCCTAGTTTCCATGTGTTATGGTAAACAAATGCAGAATTAACAAACTGTATTTGTTTTTCAAAATTAGCAATGGCTGTATTTGAGTCTATATAGTTATGGGCTAATCCTGTATTACTTAAACAGTATTCTAATCTAGGATTGTCTTTATATTTTTCCCTGAAAAGAATTAGAAGCTGTTCAACGGTTTCCTTATTATCAGGAATGTATTCTAACATTTTTTTCAATATTTTTATTCTAGCATTAAGGTCATAAGTTCCATTTATATATGCATCATGTAAAAAAACAAATGCACTTTTAGGACTTATGGTTGCAGATATTTTTTCAGAAAGAGGAATAAGATAATCCCAGTTATCTGGTAGGAGTTCAGTAATCTTAGGCCAAGTATTTTTCACTGCATTTAAGTCTGGAGATTCAGCATTTAAATTTCTAAGGATAACACGTTTATAGCAGTCCAGTGCTTCCTGCTTTTCTCCTTTGTTTTCATGGTATTCAGCCAAACTATACAGTACGTCAGTTTCACTTCTGTCAGCATGTACAAGTTTTTCCCATACTTCAATTTTTTTATCTTCTCTATTTTGTAATTTGTAACAATCAGCAAGTCCTCTAAGTACAAAGGGGCTTTCATTAAAGTCCAGAATAATATTACCAAGCTCTATGGCTTCATTTATCATTTCATGTTTATAAAGGTTTTCAAAAACAGAAATAATGTATGAGTCATCTACAGGGTGTTTACCGCATAATGAAACAATTATTGATGGATAAATAGCGGTAGGATTAGTTTCTAATTCACTGAGCGCCATTTCTTTTAAACTTTCTCTTTCATCGTATGAGTTCAGCTTTACTACAATATCATAAAGCTGTTTTATATTTTCCGTATCTTCTGCTAATATTTTCAAATCACTACTTGTCCATAAGCTTGAACCTATTAAATTTTTAGCTTTTTTGGCGTTCATATTTTCTCCGTATAAACTGTTCTATAAATAAACAAAATTTTATTTACCATTCTATATTTTTTATATTCAGTTTTCAAGCTAGATTAGTTTTCAAGCCAGATTAATTTTCAAGCTATATTAATATTAATGCTGGGTTAATGCTTGTGAATTAATGTCTGTAATAGGAAGATTCTAAATTAAGTTCTTTTCTGTATTTATTTACAGTTCTTCTGGCACATGAAATCCCAGAATCTTTAAGTTTATCTGCTATTTTTTGGTCTGATAGTTCAGGGTTATTTGTAATTATGTTAAAGATAAGATCTTTTATTGAATTTCTTGAAACATCATTTACACCTTGAGAAAAGAAATATTTTAGAGAAAAAATACCCCATTCAGTATCTACATATTTATTTTGGGAAAGTCTGCTTAATGTGGTTTCATGAACATTTATATCTTTAGCCACATCTTCAAGTCTTAGTGTTTTTAGGTATTCTTTACCATTAATAAAGAATTCTTTTTGAAATTTTGCTAATGAAACAGCTGTTTTATAAAGTGTTTTATATCTTAAATTAACCATGGAAATAAGATTTTCAGCCTGAACTATAGATTGCCTAGCAAAATCCTGAAGTTTCTTGTTTTTTTTATTCTTTTCTGTTAGCTCCTTAAAGGATTCAGATATTTTTATGTTTGGCAGATTAGTTTTACTTACATTAATTTCAATTATTTTTTCATTGTCTTCTGAAATATGATATCTAATAGAAATATCAGGTTCTATATAAGTATTGGAACCATAATTGAAAGCGTTTCCTGGAAATGGATTTAATGACTTAATTATTTTTACATAGGAAATAATATCTTCTTCATCAACGCCTAATTCTTTTGAGAGTTGGTTATATTTATCATTTTTAATCAAATCTAGGTGATTATTTATAATGTTGGAAATAAGAAAAAAGTCTTCAGGATTAAGATTTAATGCTTTAGCTTGTATTATTAGTGATTCTTTATAGTTTGAAACACATGTGCCTATAGGATCTAAAGATTGAATTATTGTAATTACTTTTTCTATTTCTTCTTCTGTATAGACATTATCAGAGTCATTATTGTTAAAAATACTGTTAATTGGAGAAATGAAAAAGCCATTTACATCAAGATTTCCTATAAGTGTTTCTCCAATTTCTCTTTCTTCTTTGGTGATTTTTAAAGTTCCAAGTTGAGAAAGTAAATGTTCTGACAATGTTTCTTTAGAATTTGATAAGTTTTCAATAAAATCAGTTTTTTCATCAGATAAACTTTGATTAAAATCATCTGGATTGTTTAGCTTTTCTGAATAAGTATCAGAGTAATTATCTGAATCATTATCTAAATTATCATATGTATAATCATGGCTGTTTGTATAATCAGATTTGATAGTTGAAGAATCAAAAACTGAATCTGGAATTTCCAAAGCAGGATTATTTTCAATTTGTGTTCCTATATATTCTGATAGCTCAAGTGCTGTCATAGGTAGAATATTTAAACTTTGGAGCATGAGTGGGGAGAGTGTCTGCTTTATATCAAGTTTTTGGCTTTGTTCTATCTGAATGTCCATGATTTTTCAAGAAAAATATTCAATCAGAAAAAATAATCATCTTCAAAAGATTCTCCAAAATAGATATCTCTTGCCACCTCATCATCCAGAAGATCTTGCCTGTCTCCTGAAACTAATATGCTACCATTACTTATAATGTGTGATGTAGTTGTAACAGACAGCGCATCTCTGACGTTATGATCTGTGAGTAAAATACCAATTCCTCTATCTGCCAAATCTCTTACAATCTGTTTAATTTCATAAACCGCTTTAGGATCTATTCCAGCAAATGGTTCATCCAGTAATAGGAAGGAGGGGGCTGTGGCTATGGATCTAGCTATTTCAGTTCTTCTTCTTTCTCCACCACTTAATGTATAACCTTTCTGCTTTACTATTTCCTTTAGGCCAAATGTTTCAATTAATTCATCTACTAATTCTTTTTTTTGTCTTCCAGAAATGTCTTTTCTTGATTGGGCAACAAGTCTAATATTGTCCCTTACGCTGAGTTTTCTGAATATGGATGGCTCCTGTGGTAAATAACTTAAACCCATTCCGGCTCTTTTATACATAGGTAAAGAAGTTATATCTTTATTGTTAATGATAATTTTCCCACCATTTGACTTTATGAAACCTACTATCATATAGAATGTAGTGGTTTTACCAGCACCGTTAGGACCAAGCAATCCTGTTATTTCTCCGCTTTGCATGGAAAAAGAAATATCTTTTACTACCTGTCTTTTACCATAGAATTTTTGCAGATGCTGGATTTCAAGAGTCTTTACATCTTTATTATCAGCCATTTATTTCTCCTGAAATAGAACCCTGAAGAGATATTTCTTTTGTTTCTATATTAACCTTAATAAAAGATGCATTATACGTACTATCACCCCATGTGACTGCAGCATTACCTTTTAGCTCTAAAGTCTGTTTGTCTGAATTATAATTAACACTGTCAGCTTTACAGCTTAATAATCCTGAATCTGTATTTTTTTCTATACTGGCATGCATCTGTAATGTCATAGAAGATGATTCTTTGTTAAATTCAAACCATCCACCACTAAGTTTGGCTTCATTTTGTGTGTCTTCTATCTCAATCCAGCCATCTGAGATTACAGTTTCATCAGTTCTATTATAATAAAGGTTAACTGTTTTAACACTTAGACCTCTACTGGTATCATTCAGAATAACATTTCCCGAACATCTGACATTAGTATATCCTTCTCCGCTAAGTGTAATGGTATCTGCATCTATAGTTATGGTTGGTGTAGAAACCTTGGCACCGCCTGAAAGTTCCACCATACTTATATCATTTTGCATGGTAACTCTAGTATAACCACCACTGAAACTTATATTTTCAGCGTAAAGGTTTACTACGGATATAACAAAAAATAAAACAAAAATAAAAAATTTATTCTTCTTCACCTGTATATTTCCCTTCATAGATAGTTTTAAATTCATAAACATTTTCGTTTAATAAAGCCTTAAATCCTGTTCCTGTTATGCTTGTTCCATTTTTATATTTTACAGTTACATTCCCATCTGCTTTAATTTCCTGATTATTATCATCCCATATTAATTCCTCACATGTGATTTCAACATCATCTGTATACTTGTATAAATTCACATTTCCCGTCATCTGTATGTTTACATTATCAGTAGAAACTGCATAATCACATTTTCCAGAAAGTTCAATCAAGTCAGAATTTTCATTGCTGCTTTTTTGGGTAAAACTGACTTTTTGAATTTCCATTCTTTGTCCAACAGGATATATGGTTATTGAGTCCGCATGAAGTAGAAGTGGTTTTTTATCTGGTTGGCCAAAGGTATAATCTGCATTAATCAATATCATATCAGGCAATTCTCTTTCAGTGACAGGGATTTCCCTATTATCATCTTTACTACAGGAGAAAAGAGAAAATAAAATCAAAAACAAAGAGAGAATGTTAAAAACAGTTCTAGATTTGATACGTCTATCAAACATACATTTATTGTACTAAATTTTTTACAGATTGTAAATTTAAGCTCTAAATTATTTAAACTCTGTAACTGCATTTCTTAATGTAGGGTATAACCTGGTATTTTCTGTGTATGTGTCAAAAATTCCTGAAACAATTATTTCTGTACCTTCTTCAGGGAAATCTTCTGGATAATTAAGATTTGTATTTGGTTCAAATTCAATAAATACTGAGCAGCACTGGGTCTGATCAGTAATTATACATGCATAATATCTTTTATTTTTTTTTTATTTGTAGTAGTTGCAAAAGATCCTTTTATTTTTCATTGATTTTGTCTCCAAATAATTTTTAATAATAAATTTAAATGTTTTTGAGGGTCTAACAGCTGAAAGTAAAGTTAAAAATTAAATGTTAAGACGTATTTTTAAAGAATTTAAAGTTTTTATTACAGTGGAAACTGTTTTAAATCTGAAAAAACATCAGATTTTTTTTGTACTAGATGAAATATGGAGTATATGATGGAAATAAAAAGACTGCTAAATGTTAACGCAGAGGTTTCTAAAGATTTACATATAATACATTTTTCGCCTTTACATATATGATTGTGCTCTGTAGCAAAATAAAAAAAGGGAAATAATATAATGAACATTGTAAACTTCATTTGGTTTGAGGGGAAATCTGTTTGAAACTAAAGTGAAGGTGTTGAGTAAATAAATTGATTGTGAGAAAATAAGGAAAAATATTTAAGGAGTTTATTTATGAATAGTTATATTGCCATAGACAGTATTCAAGCTAGGGAAATACTTGATTCAAGAGGAAATCCAACTGTAGAAGTTGATGTTTATTTGGAAGACGGTTCTTTTGGAAGAGCTGCAGTTCCAAGCGGTGCTTCTACTGGTGTTCATGAAGCTGTAGAATTAAGAGATGGAGATAAAGGCAGATTTGGTGGGAAGGGTGTCTTAAAAGCTGTGAAAAATGTAAATGATATCATAGCCCCTGAACTTGAGGGCTTAAATGCTCTAGACCAGGTAGAAATAGACAGAACCATGATAAAACTGGATGGAACACCAAATAAAGGGAAATTAGGTGCAAATGCCATTTTAGGTGTTTCCATGGCTGTGGCCAGAGCAGCTGCAGATGCATTAGAAATTCCACTTTATAAGTATTTAGGTACTTATCATTCATGTGTTTTACCTGTCCCTATGGCTAATATTTTGAATGGCGGAGCTCATTCAGATAATAAAGTAGATTTTCAGGAATTTATGGTTATGCCTATAGGTGCTCCTTCCATTCATGAAGCTATACGCTGGACGGCAGAGGTTTTTCAGGCACTAAAAAAGGTTTTGAAAAATAAAGGTTATAATACAGGTGTAGGTGATGAGGGAGGTTTTGCTCCGGATTTACAGTCTAATGAAGAAGCACTGGAAGTTATAATGCAGGCCATAAAAGATGCAGGTTATAAAGCAGGAAGAGATGGGGATTTCATGATAGCATTGGATCCTGCTACATCTGAATTATATGATGAAAAGACTGGTTTATATGAATTGAAATGGACAACACATGAAAAATTAACATCTGCACAGATGGTGGACCTATGGGAGAATTGGGTAAATAAATATCCTATCATCTCTATTGAAGATGGAATGGCAGAAGATGACTGGGAAGGCTGGAAAATGCTTACAGACAGGATAGGAGACAGAGTTCAGCTGGTTGGAGATGATTTATTTGTTACTAATCCTGAAAGACTTAAGACTGGGTTAGATAAAAAGGTAGCCAATTCCATTTTAATTAAAGTTAATCAGATTGGAACTCTTACTGAAACCTTTGAGGCAGTAGATTTGGCACAGCGTAATGGTTATACTGCTGTGGTTTCACACCGCTCAGGTGAAACTGAAGATAATTTTATAGCTGACTTGGTTGTGGCTTTAGAAACCGGAGAAATAAAAACAGGTTCCATGAGCAGATCAGATAGAATTTCCAAATATAACCAGCTTATTAGAATAGAGGAAGATTTGGGCCCTATAGCTAAATATGCAGGAAGAGAGGCTTTTAAAGTTCTTTAATTGTAAATTTCAGGAACCTAATTTTTAGGTTCCTGCTTTTGATTTTTTATGTCTTCTTTTGATTTTTTTTCTTTAACTCCTTCAATTATTTCAGATATTATTTTTGCATTGGAAGATCAGGAAAATGTTTATGTATTTGATTTATTAAGTAGAAAATGTGTTTTAGAATCAAAACTTGATGAATTTGAACAGCCATATGCTCTAAATCTTCCATCTTGGACAACTAATGATGGTTATTCTTTAATGTTGTCATTTTCTAAAGAAACAAATAATAAAGATCTTTCTAATGTTTTTAAATCAGGTAATCATGGGGTTTTTAAATTATTCAAAGAAAAAATTAAGGCACTTGATTTAACTAATGATTGGTATAAATTTAAAGAGAAAAAGATGGCGGAATATATTTCTGACTGGTTTGGAAAAGCCATATCAGATATTCAGTATGTATTATTATCAAATTTACCTGATTGTAATGATTTTATATGTAAAGATGAAATATTGGTTTTTTATGATTTTGAAGATGACTTTTTAAATAAGTTTAATGAATTATTTAGCGCTTTATATAAATTTAGCGTCATTTATGAAGATAAGCTTGTAGGATATTTTATTTATTCAGTGGATGATGGAAAAAAAACAGCATATATTTTTAAGTCTTCTTTTATTTCTAATGTTGATTATATAAAAATTAATATAAAAAAGGCTTTTCTAACATTTTTATCATCTAAAAGAGTTACTAACATATATGTATTTGATAAAAATAAGGACAAGATAGAAGTTACAAATCACACCATATCACCAGAAGATACTTCAGATCTGGAATATTTATAATCATTATTTTTATTTAAAAATAGTTATTCAGTGTCGGTATTACCTGCAAAACGTCCAAATTTGGACTCAAGATGTCTAGGATACCAAATTAGTATTACTGCATCTGGCTCATATTCTTCTATAAAACTTTTCTGTACAAGTTCATAGTTTGTATTTTGATATTTATCTTTACTTAAATGGTAAATAATAAAAGCTATAGGTAGGAATAAGAAGGGGAAGATAAGAGAGGAAAAATTCATAATTTGATTCTATTTTTTTCTCTTTCTCAACTGAAAAAGTGGAAAAATTGGCTTAAAATTGATTGAAAAAGTGGAAAAATTGGCTTAAAATTGATTGAAAAAGTGGAAAAAATATAATAAATGTTAAAGAGAAAAGCATCTGAAAAAATAATTAAATGGATTAAATATGGTAAAAATGCTCTACTTGTAAGTGGTGCTAGACAGGTTGGAAAGACTTTCATTATTAGAGAATGTTTAAAAAGTCTTAATTGTAATTACCTGGAGATAAATTTAATAGAAAAACCTTTTTTGGTTAACGTGTTTGCAGAAAGTAATTCCGTAACTGATTTAGAATTAAATCTGTCACTTGCAGTTGGTTATGTATTTAAAAAAAATGAAAGTATTATTTTTATTGATGAAGTTCAGCAGTGTAAAGATATACTTACTAAAATAAAATTTTGGGTAGATGAAGGAAGTTACAAATATATTCTAAGCGGTTCTCTTTTAGGCATAGAGCTAAATGATTTAAGATCTGTACCAGTAGGTTATTTGGATGAAATACAGATGTTTCCTTTAGATTTTCAGGAATTTCTTTGGGCTTCTGATATAACAGATAAATCCATTAGTTATTTAAATGATTGTTTCATGGATGAAAAACCTGTTTCAGATACAGTTCATTCTGTAATGTTAAGGCATTTTAGAAAATATCTAATTATAGGAGGAATGCCTGCTGCAGTATATGAGTATTTTAATACAAATAATATTAGTGAAGTTTATAACATTCAGGAAAATGTTATTTTTCAATACAAACGAGATTTCACTAAATATGAAATGGAGAGTAAAAAACTCATTTTAAAAAATATTTATGATTTAATACCATCTCAGTTACTAAAACAAAACAGACGTTTTATTTATGCGGATTTAAAAAAGGGTTTAAAAGCTGAGAGAATGGAAGACAGTTTTTTATGGTTGGATAATGCTGGAGTTATCATTTCAGTATATAATTCAACAGAACCTAAGATACCACTTTTATTAAACAAAAAAAGTTCCTTAATTAAATTATATTACTCAGATATTGGGCTTCTTACATGTATGTATGGAAAAAACTTAAAATTAGATTTGTTATTGGATACTAAAAAAATAAATTATGGTGGAGTATATGAAAATGCTGTAGCTCAGGAATTATATGCACATGGATATAAGTTATATTTCTACAATAGTCATAAATTAGGTGAGATAGATTTTTTGTTAGAAAATATGGGAAAAGTTTTACCATTAGAAATAAAAAGTGGAAAAAATTACACTTTTCACAGTGCATTAAATAATCTATTAAATATAAAAGATTTTGAAATTGATAAAGCTATTGTTTTTAATAATTATAACGTTACCGTTAAAGATAAAACAGTGTACTTCCCAGTTTATATGTGCATGTTCTTGTAATAATTGAAATAAATTATGGTATCCAGTATTATTTAGTCTAATCTGTTTGGAGGAGATATGAGCTTGAACTGTGGTATAGTAGGCTTGCCAAATGTAGGTAAAAGCACTATTTTTTCAGCATTAAGCGGAGCAAGTGTTGATTCAGCAAATTATCCATTTTGCACCATAGAGCCAAATGTTGGTGTGGTAAATGTTCCTGATGAAAGGCTTGATAAGATTGCTTCTTTAATTCCAGCTAAAAAAGTTATTCCAGCAATAACTCAGTTTGTAGATATAGCTGGACTTGTAGCAGGTGCCTCTAAAGGTGAAGGTTTAGGAAATAAATTTTTAGCTAATATAAGGGAAGTTGGAGTTATAGCTCATGTGGTTAGATGTTTTGAAAACCCAGACATAATACATGTTAATAATAAAATAGACCCTGTGTCTGATATAGCTACCATAAATACAGAATTAGCTTTATCTGATTTGGAAACCATCCAAAGAAGATATGAAAAGCAGGCTAAAATAGCTAGAACAAATAAAGAAACCAAGTTTATTTCAGTTTATGAAAAAGCTATGGATATGTTGGAACATGATAAAAGACTTATAACTCTAAATGAAGAAGAGAAGGATATTTTATCAGATCTGCACTTACTTACAGTAAAGCCCGTTATTTATGTCTGTAATGTAGATGAAGTAGAAAGTGAAAATGATTACGTAAAGCAGGTTAAAGAATTTGCACAGACAGAAAATGCAGAAGTTATAGTTATATCAGGTAAAAATGAAGCGGAATTAGCATTATTAGATGAAAAAGACAGACAGGAGCTTAGGCAGGCATTAAACTTAAAGGAAAGTGGGCTGGTAAGTTTAATAAAGACAGCTTATAAAACACTAGGTTTAATGACATTTTTTACTGTAGGAAGTGATGAAGACAGAGCGTGGACCTTTAAAGCAGGTTCTAAAGCTCCTCAGACTGCGGGTATAATACATACTGACTTTGAAAAAGGCTTTATCAGAGCTGAAGTCTATGGTTATGATGATTTAGTGAAATATGGTACTGAACAGAAAGTTAAAGAAGCTGGAAAGCTTAGACTTGAAGGTAAGGATTACACAGTTCAGGATGGAGATATTATTCACTTTAGATTTAATGTTTAAGTAATGTTTAAGATGTTAAAAAAGAAAAGTTTACTACTAATTTGTTTATCTCTTGTATTATTCCTAATTTTTGCATTTACTTTTTCATCATGTGTTGTTACTCAAAACATTAATTACACATCTTCATCTCCACTTAAAGGAAGTAGTAAAACAGACTTACAGGTTTATGATTTTTTTGTTGGTGTAGTTGAAGACATGTATTCGTGGAGTGATGATAAAGGTGATCCAATAATTGATGTAGCCATTTCCAACTTTTCTGAAAATTTATCTAAAACGGATTATGCTTATAGTGTTAACTTTAAGCCAGTGGAAGATAATAAGTATTTAGGAACTTTTGGGTTTACAGATTTTCAGAAATTGATTAAACAGCTATCTTCTGATTATCCAGATCAGGATCTGATTACCATAAATGAAACTTCATCATATAAAGAATTAAAGTTGAATATAAGTCTTTCAAATTATGATGTCTTGTGTAAGATAGTACCATTTTTAGCAGAAGAATCCTTTATGGTATGGGGACCAATTTATAATAATCCGCCTTATGATTATTTAACTGAAGATGATTATAAAGAACTTGTTTCTTTTATTTTAGGAGAAGATGGGCCGGAAAGTATTGATAATTCAAGTGTAACTATTCATCTTTCCTTGCCAGCTGGAATGAAAATTCAGCTGACAAATGGGAAAAAAATTGGAAATGGTGAAGTAGAATTTACATTTCCTTTAATAGATTTCCTTTTATTGCATAAGCCCATAACGTTTTATGTCCGTTTTAATTGAAATTCTAATTAAAATTAGATGAAAAAAGTAATTAGATGAAAAAAGAATATGAAAAGTGTTTATATTGAGAGCTTAGGTTGTGCAAAAAATCAGGTGGACTCAGAGGTTCTTTATGGCTATTTGAGTAATGAATATAAGTTGGTTAAAGATGCATCTAAGGCTTCTTTGATAATAGTTAATACATGCGGTTTTATTGAATCAGCTAAAGAAGAATCCATAAATGTGTTTTTTAAATTAAAGAATAGTTATCCTAATGCTAAAATTATTCTAGCTGGATGTTTAGCCCAAAGGTATTTTAATGAACTTACAGAACAACTGAAAGAAGCAGATGCTGTTTTTGGAAATAGAGATTTAAGTAAAATAAAAGATGTGGTAAATGATTTAAAATCTCTTAATCCAGGTTATTCTGCTCCAACAAATGAAATCAGAAAGTACCTGATGAATTATCCTGGAAGTGCCTATGTGAAAATATCTGAAGGTTGTAATCATAGGTGTAGTTTTTGTGCCATTCCAAATATAAGAGGAAGTCTTAGAAGTAAAAACCTTTCGGATGTCTTGAAAGAAGTTGAAAGTTTAGTAAAAACTGGAGTTAAAGAGATAAATCTTATAGCACAGGATTTATGTTCCTATGGTTTGGATTTAAAAACTGATATTAATGTTGGATTTATAGATTTATTGGAATATTTAAATGAAATGAGGTTGAATTTTAAGATAAGATTGCTGTACTTACATCCAGATTATATTACACCAGAATTGATAAAAACAATAAAAAAATGTGATAAGGTTCTTCATTATTTTGATATCCCTTTTCAGCACTGTAATGAGGAACTATTGAAAAAAATGGGTAGAAAGGGAAATTTTAATCAGTATTTAGACATGGTTACCATGATAAAAGAAGAAATTCCAGATGCAGTAATCAGAACTACTCTTATGTTAGGTTTTCCGTCAGATAATGAGAATTGTTTTAATGAACTTATTGAATTTATAGAAAAATGTCATTTTACATGGATGGGTTCTTTTTTATATTCACTTGAAGAAAATACCAAAGCATATGAAATGATAGATGAAAATGAATATAAGATACTTAATAAAGAAAGTAAGAAATGGAAAAACAAACTGGAAAAGATCCAGAAAAAAATAACAGAAAAAGAACTTAAAAATTTTATAGATAAAACATATCCGGTAATAATAGAAGAAAAAATAAAAAATGAAGATTTGTATATTGGTAGAATGTATGCTCAGGCTCCAGAAGTGGATGGACTCACAGTAGTCAGCGGAGAGAATTTAAAATGTGGTGAAATATATATGTGCCATATAACAGGTATAAGCGGAATTGACCTTAAGGCAATAAAAATATGAATACAGAGCAGTTATTAGAAACACTTAATAATGAACAGAGAAAAGCTGTGGAGATTAATAAAGGCAGTCTTTTAGTTTTTGCTGGTGCAGGTAGTGGAAAAACCAGAGTAATTACTTCTAAAATAGTTTATGCTATTCTGGAGAATTTGTATAAGCCGTATGAAATTCTTGCTGTAACATTTACAAATAAGGCCTGTAATGAAATGAGTCAAAGAGTCAGAAATATGATTGATTTGGAAGAATCCCAATCTATAATGATAAAAACATTTCATTCTTTTGGAGTTTGGCTTTTAAAAAGATTTCCTGAAAAAATTGGACTCAAAAAAAATTTTACTATATATGATGAAGATGATTGTAAAACAGTAATGGCTAAGTGTTTCCCAGATTATCCTAAAAAAGACATGGATATTATGACAAAGAGAGTTTTGTATCTGAAGGAAATAATGGAAAGGCCTTCCTCAGAAGATGAAGAATTAAGTAAATGTTATTATGC
>CACYEI010000025.1 GCA_902773355.1 uncultured Spirochaetales bacterium | reverse complement strand
TACCTGATTTAGCTTCCTTTGATTTTACAACACTGTAAAGAGTATTTTCATAATAACCTTCTATTCCTCTACCTTTTATTTCTTTTATATTATAAAAATTCAATTTTCTTATATTATTATTTTTGCAGTATGAAGATATTGCTAAGGCTATTGGATGATTACTGCTTAACTCAAGTGTATATGCTATTTGTAAAATCTCAGCTATATCTATATTAGAGTAATTAACAATATCTTTTACCTTAAACTGACCTGTAGTTAAAGTTCCGGTTTTATCAAAAATAATCTTTTGTGTTTTGGATAAATTCTGTAAATGTACAGCGCCTTTAGCTAAAATACCATGTTTAGCAAACTTACCTAAGCCTGAATAAAAAGTTAATGGCACAGATAATACTAATGCACATGGACAACTTATTATCAAAAAATTCAGAGCTCTATAAGTCCAAATATTCCAGGTACCAGTTATTAAAGATGGTATAATTGCCGTCAATACAGCTAAAAGAACAACTGAAGGTGTATATATTTTTGAAAATAAAGTAATAAAACTTTCAGTTGGTGCCTTATTTTCTTTAGTTTTTTCTATCAAATCAAAAATTCTACTTAAACTACTGTCTTTAAACTCTTTTGTAGTTTTAATAATAGCTTGACCGTCAGTACAGATAAAACCACTTAATACTTCTTCATTTTTTTGAATATATCTTGGTGTACTCTCCCCTGTTAATGATTTAGTATCAAAAACAGAAGAAGAATTAATAAGAATTCCATCTATTGGGACAATATCACCTGCATATACTGTTATAAGACTACCTATACCAACATCTTTTGGATTTACTTCCATTGTTTCATTATCTTTTAAAATTAATGTTGCACTCTTTGGCTTTAAATCTAATAATTTTTTTATTTTATCTTTTGATTTATCTACTGCCAGATCTTGAAAATATTCTCCTATACTATATAAAAGCATTACAAACACTGCTTCTGTATATTCTTTAAGTATAAAAGCTCCTACAGTTGAAAGAAACATTAAAAAATTTTCATCAAAAAATTCTTTTTTTGAAATATTTACAACTGTATTATAAAAGACCATAAAGCCTAATATCAAATATGAAGATATTAAAAGAACAAAATATGAGGAATTACCAAAATTAAGATATTTTACTAAAAAACTTAATCCAAATAATACAATGCCAATTATAAGTCTCAAAATTTTAAAAGTGGATTTTTCTTCAAACATACAACACCATACACATTATTATATCAACATATTATAATATTATCAATTGTTTAAATGACAATAAACCTAATTGTATAAATTTTTTATCATCTAAAAAAAAGGTATGCCATACAGCATACCTAAAATAACAAATAACGCTAATAAATTAACTTTAAATTACTTTTACTTGGTAATATTATAATAAAAATACATAGAAACATATTTGTTATAAGTTACACAATTAGGATCATACCAGCCATTATTGGCTCCACCCCATCCAAGATTTAAATGTAAATAAATTTCATTTGTTTCTTCAGAACCAATTTCTTTTTGTGTTATATTTTTACCTACAGTATAAGCAGTAATTTTATTGCATTTTGTAATAATTTTCCCTCCATCAGCAACATAACCATGACCACTTGATGAACTTATCCCTGCAATAATTATTGGTTTACCATTTTCTAATGATTTAACAATATTTTTCATTAAAATATTAGTTGATGTAGGATTTCGCGTATAGTAATAACTATATTTAAAACCAAGTTTATCCAAAACATTATTTGTTTCATAGATCACAGTACCAGTACCAGATGTAGAATACTCTGCATTCATGAGCTCGCCCATATTAAACAACAACGCAGCAGTCTGAAAATTATTCTTACCGTTTCTTATTGCATCCCAATCATATGTTCCATCCCAGTCTGCTTGTTCCGGAAAAGCTTTTTTAATATTTTCCAGTGAAGCTTTTCTGCCATTATCTGTACGTTCTATAAACTTTTCAGGCCATCCAAAGTATGTACAAGCAATAGAAACAGCTGTAGGACCGCATCCAGTTAGATAATTCTTTACTCCATAAACTCTTTCTAGTACATCATTATAAATTCCATCTTGATCATAATTAATTGTTGCAGTATATTCATCTTTTCCTGCGGATATATAAGAAAATTTACGACTAACATTAATAGTAAAATCTTTTGAAACATCTAATTTATTTTTTTCATATTCTATTTCTTCATCAGTTATGCTATTCCAGATTTTCATTTTGTATCTAATGGATTCAATTATACTATTAATCAGCCACTGAGTAAGTTCTAAATCCTTTACATCTTCCCATTTACCTGAATCACTAATAAATAACACATCTCCAAACCTTCTGTCATTTGGAATTATTACATAGCAGCTCTCTTCTGTTTCATTCTTAACAATATCATAAATATTAAGATATATATTTTCATCTTCAGAAACAACAATCATATCCACATCCTTTGATACTACAGAACCTGTATCATCAAATGTTATATTCATACTTTCTGCTTTAGTTATAACATAACTGTCTATATCCTTTGATATGACCTCATTTTTTTTAAAAGTTGAAATAAAATTTTTTATCTCTTCAGAAATATCATTATCAGAACGTTTATAGTCTCCAAAGACCGCCAATTTAATAAATTTTTCTCTTAAAGCCTTTTCTGTTCCATAGTCATCATTTAGATAATTTATCATACTGTCATCTGATACAGGTTCTACAACATTCTCTGTCTCATTAAAAACGTACTCATTATTACAGGAAAAAATAAGAAATAAAACGGATATTAATAAAATAATATAATGTTTTCTCATAAATAAATCTCCTTATTCATCTGCAAATATGCCAATGGAATAGCAACGACATTAAATACTTCCTTATTTCCTTATATTCAACGTCTACACAGCATTATAAGTATCAAGATAAATATTTTATTGTTTTTCTAATTAAATAATGTTTACTTTTAGTTAAATTAATGTTATTTTTTGGTTAAGTTTTATACTAAATTCAGTCAAGTATTAAAGTACCTAAAATATGATAACATACTGGGAAATTAGCATTGATACATATAGACGTTCATGTTAATACTATTGTGGATTTATTTGTAGTACATAATTTTTTTAAATTTTTAATGCAAATATCAGAAAAAAAATCATCTAATCCTGCTAATGCGTTATCCATTAAAAGTATATTAGGTTTTTTAGCTAATGCTATAATAATGGCACATATCCTTTTTTGACCTCCTGACAACTGAGATGGATTTTTATCCAACAAACTTAAGTTCAATCCGAAATCATAGAAAAAATTAATAATAACATTTTCATTAATTCCAAATGACAAGAATTCATCTAATAACTTATTCTTATAAAACACATCTTCTGGAGAAGAAGGCAGATAAAAGACGCTATTTAACAGCTTTTTTTTATCATAGGTACTATTTAAAATGTCATCTCCATTAAAAAAAATATTCCCAGTAACTTTATATTTATCATAATCAAACACCCCAGATAGCACTTTTAGCAATGTACTTTTTCCACTTGTACTTGGTCCTCTCAAAAAAACCATACTTGATTTTTTTATAACCAAATTTAAATTTTTAGGTGAAATAATTTCCTTAGAATAATAAACCGAAAAATTTTTAATTAAAAACAAAAACATACCTCACAAAAATAAAAAAAAGCAGATATATAATTGAAAAAAACAGATATAAATAATCATCTAAATTAAGTTTTTCTTCTTTATAAAATGTTTTCTTATAACCACAATCATAATACCTTAATTTCATGGCATCTGATAATTCTTCAGAGCGTTTTAAAGTGCTCAAAAACATAGGTATAATTAATTTAACATAATTTCTTATTCTTTTCTTGTCTTCTCTGTATCTGTGGATAATTAAAATACGTTTCCCCTGCTCAAATATAACAGGAATGAATCTAAGTGCTATAACAATAATTTCAGCTATAGATCTGCCTAAAACATGAGTGATAGAACAAGATAAAAAATACATATCTGTAGTTTTATTAAATAAATATGATGCTAGTACAGAAAAAAATAATCTTAAAACTATTATAACAGCTCTTTTTAAAGAAATGCTTAACCACATAAACAAGAAAGAAAAAACAATAAAAACAGCAGAAATTTTTATAATTCCAATTAATTCATTTAACTTAACTCTTATGTATATAAAATTAAAAGCAAGTATAATAAATGGTATTAAAAATAAAAATAAATTGTCATTTATAAAAAGTGAAGCGGAAAATGATATTAGAAAAATTAGTTTAACTAAAGAATTTACCTTACTTATAAACATAATATACCATCTTTTAACATAAAAACATCATCTGTTTTTCTTAAATAGTTTTTATTATGAGTTAGAATAATTACAGC
Organism: uncultured Spirochaetales bacterium; assembly: GCA_902773355.1. Taxonomy (GTDB): domain Bacteria; phylum Spirochaetota; class Spirochaetia; order Sphaerochaetales; family Sphaerochaetaceae; genus CACYEI01. Next base: position 3,291 of record CACYEI010000025.1, on the reverse strand, counting down.
TTTGTTATTATCAATACATTTTTCTTCTAAATCATAAATAAAACTAATTTGTTCATAATCCATATATGAAAAAACTTCATCCATTACAATAACAGGACTTTCTGTACACATTATGCCACAAATAGCAACTTTTATTTTTTCTACTGATGACAAGCTGGAAATATTTCTGTTTAACAGTGATTCTATTTTTAATAACTTAGAATAGTAACTAATCTTATTATTTATGTCATTTTTTCCCATACCTAAATTTTCAGGGCCAAAAGCTAAGTCATCAGATACAACAGATCTGACAAATTGGTTATCTATATTTTGAAGAATCATGGATGGATTTAAACAGTTAATAATTATTTTTCCACTGCAAGGTTTTAACAGACCACATATTATTTTACCCAGTGTAGTTTTTCCACTACCACATGGCCCATAAATATAATAAGATTTTTTAGACTTTATTTCCAAATTAATATTTTTTAAATGAAAAGAATCATAGTTATAATTTATATTTTCCAAATAAACTAATGTTTCATATTCCTTAACCAAGACTCAGCCTCTTAATAACATTAGATGTAATCAAACCAGTTATAATTCCAGCAAATGCACCGGATAAAGCTAAAACAGGTAGATAATAATATATTAAAGCCTTATTTTGTAATATAAGCACAGCTATTAAACACTGCGTAATATTGTGGCTAACCGCTCCAAGTGTACTAACTGCAACTATATTTAGATTTAGAATAGATTTAATAAAATTCATTACAAATAAACTAACCAATGAAGAAAAAAAACCATATATAAAAGACAAAAAAGAACCAAATAAAAAAGAAGAAAGAAAACATTTTACAATAACTATAATGAAAGCATCTTTAAAGCTGTGCTTATAAAGTGCAAAAAGAACAATAATATTAGCCAAACCTATCTTTAATCCGGGTAGAACAGAAAAAAAAGGTATTACACTATCAAAATATGACAGAACTAGAGAAAAAGCGGTTAGAACACCTAATAAAGCAATTTTTTCAGCTTTCATCAGTTAAATTTAAAAAAACTAGATAATAATATCAATATCAGATGACGAAATATATACTGATACATGATTAGGTAAACAAACTATACTTTGACCTGATCTATTGATTTTTCCAGTTTTAAGACATAATCCATTATTACAATCAGATTCTATCATAGTAACATCATATCCGTTAATCTGAACTACATTAGTGCCATGATTTAATACATAATTTCCATAAGTTGGTAATAAAATATCATAAGCCAAATCATTATAAACATACATTTTTACATGTATAGAGGAATTATTATCAATTGTATTTCTAATAATAAAAAATACTGGAACAACAATACATAAAACTACAATTATCATGCTGAAAAGATTATTTTGTTTCATAGTTTTCTATTCCGTTTGTGAAATTAATTCCTCCATTTTTTATCCAGACAGCATCTAATGTATTTAATTTAAAAACTTCTTTTACTACGGATATAACTTCTTTTCCATCATCTACAGACATACAAAATAATGCAGTACTTAATAAATCTGCTATTTCACTGTTTTCACAAATTATAGTTACAGAATCATGAAAAGCTGCAGGAAACAAAGTTTCAGAATCTATTATATGATGATACTTAATTCCATTAAGTTCATAAAATCTTTCATATCCACCGGAAGTTACAATAGACAAATTAGAAACAGATAATTTCATAATGATATTACTTTCATCTGAAGGATTTTTTATTCCTGTAATCCAATTCTCATCTGTACCTTTTTTCCCAATAAGTTTTATGTTACCGCCCAAATTAATGGCACAGTTACTTATATTATTGCTTTCTAAGTACTCAGCTAATTTTTCACAAACAAAACCTTTACTAACAGCACCAACATCTATAGAAGCGTTTTCATCAGTAATAAATACTGTACCATTATTATAATCAACTTCTATTTTATCAAATCCAGTATGCTTCAAGGCATCTAGTAAACTTGAATAGTCAGGTAATATTTTTTTATCTCTGTAATCATGCCAAACAGACAAAACAGCACCAAAAGAAATATCTACCTTCCCGTAGGTTAATTCACAAAACTTTTTACAAAAAGAAATTAAATCCAATATATCATTGTCAACTTTTACTGGTTTTATTCCCGCATTTTTATTTATGGTACATATATTGTTTATTCCATCATATTCATTATAAATATCTAATAATTTATGATATTTTTCCATAAGTAAGTAAAGTTCATTATATATTGTTTCCGAATTATCTGAATATAAATATATAGAACTTACAGTATCAAAGAAATCATAAGTATTATAAAAAGATAAATTATTATTACCGCTTTTACATGAACTTATAAAGAAAGATAATAAAAAAAGGAGCTTTAACAAGCTCCATAACATTTTAACGTTTACTGAACTGGAATCTTTTTCTAGCTCCACGCTGTCCATATTTTTTTCTTTCTACCATTCTTGGATCCCTAGTCATAAATCCGTTAGCATGAAGAGAAGGTTTATTTGTTTCATCATATGAAACAAGTGCTCTAGCTATTCCATGCCTACAAGCTCCTGCTTGTCCGCTAAGACCACCCCCACTTACATTAATAACAATATCAAATTTATTTAGATTATCTGTTACATCCAGTGGCTGCATAACCTGATATACGCACAAAGGATCTCTGAAATAATCTTTTAAATCTCTACCATTTATTGTTACCTTTCCACTACCGTTTCTCAAATAAACACGTGCAGTAGCAGTCTTTCTCCGACCTGTACCCTGTGAAAGATTAACGTTATTTTTTACTTCACTTGCCATTTAATACTCCTTATAAATCTATCTTTACAGGCTTCTGTGCTGCATGTGGATGTTCAGACGAACTATAGACATGTAAATTTGCAAAAAGTCTACGTCCTAAAGGTCCTTTAGGCAGCATCCCTTTTATTGCATGCTCCATAGGATATGTAGGTTTACGAACTATCATCTGATTATATGTTTCTTCCTTTAACCCACCTGCATAACCAGACACACGTCTATACATTTTATCATTTGCCTTATTACCAGAAACATCAGCCTTATCAGAATTTATAATGATTACATAATCACCCATATCTTCATTAGGCCTATATTCTGGTTTTGTTTTTCCACGTAAAATATTTGAAGCTAATACCGCAACACGCCCAAGTCTTTTTCCCTGTGCATCTATCAAGTACCACTTTTTTTCTATTTTATGTGCTCTATACAACATCTAAAGAAAGCGTGGGAAAGGGAAATGCCTCCCTATGAAAGTTCTAAGAACAC
>CACYEI010000024.1 GCA_902773355.1 uncultured Spirochaetales bacterium | reverse complement strand
GGACATGTTTTTCCTTTAGTTTCCAGAAAATTTGGAGTACTGGAAAGAAACGGTCATACTGAAGCTACGGTGGATTTATTGAGAATATCAGGATTAAAGACATGCGGGGTCTGCTGTGAAATAATGTCTGATGATGGAAAAATGATGAAAGGTGAGGAATTAAAAAAGCTAGCAGTAAAGTTTAATATTCCTTTTATTTCAATAAAGCAGATACAGGATTACTGCAGAGTAAATGATAAACATGTTGAATGTATAGCTGAAGCAGATTTACCTACATCTCATGGTGAATTTAAAATGTATGGTTATCAGAATGAAATTACTTTAGAACACCATGTAGCATTAGTAAAAGGTGATATAGGAGATGGAAAAGATGTTTTATGTAGAGTTCATTCTGAATGTCTTACGGGAGATGCCTTTGGTAGTTTAAGATGTGATTGTGGAAATCAGTTACAGAACTCCATGGATATGATTAATAGAGAAGGTAGAGGCATAATTCTTTATATGCGACAAGAAGGTAGAGGTATAGGACTTCTAAATAAAATAAAAGCATATGCGCTACAGGAACAGGGTCTTGATACAGTTGAAGCAAATATAAAACTTGGCTTTAAAGCCGATCTTAGAGAGTACTGGGTAGGTGCTCAAATTTTAAAAGATTTGGGAATAAAATCACTTAGATTACTTACAAATAATCCTGATAAAATTTATGGTTTAGAAGGATTCGGTATAGAGATACTTCAAAGAGTTCCATTAGAAATCAGCCCTCAGAAATATGATAGAAAATATTTAGAAACTAAAAAAACAAGGATGGGACATTTGCTTAGTAAAGTGTAAAATAACATTATAAAGTGAAATGGGTAAAATTTAATATGAGTAAATAATAGGAGTAAATAACAGGAGTAAAAAAATGAATACAATTCAAGGAAACTTAGTGGCACCAAAAGGAATGAAGGTGGCTATAGTTGCATCTAGGTTTAATGAGATAATAACAAATAAACTTTTATCTGGAGCAGAAGATGGTTTAATCAGGCATGGTGTTGAAAATAATAACATAACAGCCGTATGGGTTCCTGGAGCTTTTGAAATACCATCCATAGCCAGAAAACTGGCTTTAAGTAAAAAGTATGATGCTGTTATATGCATAGGTGCAGTTATTAGGGGTGATACCACTCATTATGATTACGTATGTAATGAAGTATCAAAAGGTATTTCTCAAATTTCATTGGAAACAGGAACCCCAGTTTTGTTTGGTGTTCTGACTACTGAAACTGTAGAGCAAGCTATTTTAAGAGCAGGTTCAAAATCTGGAAATAAAGGTTATGACTGTGCTTTATCAGCAATAGAAATGGTTAATTTAAATAGGAATTTAGGAGTTTAAACACTAATGCTACAAGACATTCTTGCAGAAAAAAAATCATTATTCTCTGATGGAGTACAAACTGTTTTAAGAGGTCATGAAAACAGACGTAGAAGTGTATCTGTAGTTAACGGTAATTTAGTTAATAACGTCAGAGTTAAAAGCCGTGGAATAAATGCCAGAGTTTCTAAAAATGGTATAAACGGCTTTGCATCAATAGGTGAATATGACAGTTTGTCAGCAGATAAGGTATTAAAGGAAGCCACAGATAATGCTTTTTTCCTATTGAAAAATACAAATTATGACGAACAGAAAACTTTGAATTATTCAGGCTCATATATAAAACCGCATTTTGAGATTGTTGATAATATCCAAAAACGTTATATAGATCTCTGTATGAGTATTGATTCCTATATAGGTAAGGCATTTAAAAATCTTCATAGCAGAACTGTGGTTTATTCAGAAGACTCCCAGGATAAAATTATCTACACATCAAATGCAAATAATGGGCATGTGATTAATCCCAGATGTTATTTGTATGTTTATTTGACTGTAAAAAATAAAGAAGGTATTCCCTTGGAGCTGTTTGAAGTTTTTGGCGGCTCTGGTAATTTTGATAATTATTTTACCAACCTTGATTATATTTACACTAAGATCAATTCTCTTTACAACCATTTAATGGAAAAAAAGGAAGGAGTTTATGCTAAAGCTGGCTATAAAGATGTGATTTTAAGTGGAAGAATGGCAGGAATGTTGGCACATGAGGCAGTAGGCCATACAGTGGAAGCAGATTTGGTTTTAGGTGGAAGTGTGGCTTTAAAAAATTTAAATAAGGTTGTAGCTTCTCCTTTAATAAGTTTAACAGATTTTGCTAATACCAGTTTTGGAGAAAAGACACCCATTCCAATTTATATGGATGATGAAGGAATTTTAGCTGAAGACAATGTTTTGATTAAAGATGGAATCTTAGTAGGTTATATGAATAATATGGAAACCAGCATGAAATTTAACATGAAGCCAAAGGGTAATGCCAGAGCTTGGGATTTTGGAGATGAACCACTTATCAGAATGCGTAATACTGCTATTCATCCTGGAAAAAATAAACTGGAAGATATGATTTCTTCTATAGATGATGGTTATTATTTAATATCATCTGGAAATGGTCAGGCTGATTTGACAGGTGAATTTATGTTTGGGGTAACCATGGGATATGAAATAAAAAATGGAAAACTTGGAAAAGCCATTTTAGATACTACTGTTTCAGGTGTGGCATTTGACATGCTGAAAACTGTAGATATGGTTAGTGACAGATTGGAATGGGAATCTAGTGGTTTCTGTGGAAAAAAACAAATAATTCCTGTGGGTTTAGGTGGACCTGATATTAAATGTAAAATTATGATTGGTGGAAGGTAATAAAGTGGAAGATATAAAAGTTATAGCAGATAAAACAGAAGATTTACTGCATCTTAATAAAATAGAAAAGTATGCGGTAAGTGTTTCAGAAAGTGAAAGAAAAGAGATATCATGGGATAATGGCAAATTTTCTCTTTTCAGGACAGTCATAAGTAACAGCATAGCTATCAGAGGTTTTAAAGACGGAAAAACTGGCTCTGCCGCAGGAACAGATGTTTCAGATGATGGCTTAGATTTATTAGTTTCTGATTTAGTAATGTCTATAGATTCTTCTTTGCCTGATAAGGATCATGATATAGCAGAAAAGCAGGAAAACAAAAAATTTCATAGAGGTACTTCTGAAGAAAATATATCTTTGTTATTTAAACGTCTTTCAGAACTGGAAAAAGATATTAGAAAATTTTTTCCACAGATTATTATAACAAATATAGTGGGTACTCATACTAAATTCCACTCCATTTACTTAAACACAAATGATACTAATTTTGAAAAAGAAGCGGGTTATTATGATTTTGGTATTGAGTTTTCAGCATCAGATGGAAACGTATCTACAGGTTTGAATTATGTAGATGTTTCTACAGTGGATTTGGATAAACCTTTTATTGAAATGGGGAATATAAAAAAAGAACTAGCCGATACTGTATGTGCGTTAAAACGTACAAATATAAACAATAATTTCAGCGGAACTGTTATTTTTACTCCATCGTGTTTTGCAGAATTTTTATATATGATTGCTTCTTCATTTTTAACTGATTCTGTAATATTAGACGGTAGTAGTTTATGGCTTAATAAAATAGGGGAAATAATAGCAGATGAAAGACTCACGTTAAGTCTTAAAGTAGCAGATCCAAGAATTGTAGATTCAGATGAATGGACAGGGGACGGATACTTATCTGAAGATATTGATGTAATAAAAAAGGGTAGGCTTATGACCCATTTGATAGGGCTCTATACAGCAAACAAGACAAAAAGACCTGTTACCAAAAATGCTGATTTTTCTGTAGTAATTGAAGCTGGCAATACTCCATTAGAAGAAATGATAAAAAATATTAAAGAGGGTTTAGTTGTAGGCAGTTTTTCAGGGGGAACCCCTGGAGCAAACGGAGAGTTCTCTGGTGTAGCAAAAAACAGTTTTTATATAAAGGATGGTGAAATAAAAGGCTCTGTTTTGGAAACTATGATAAATGGAAATTTGGAAAATTTATTAAGAAACCTGGTATCTCTCAGTTGTGAAATTCAGACTAGAGGGGCTTATGTTCTTCCGTACGCCAGCTTTTCTAATGTATTTGTTTCTAGTAAGTAGTTTGTCCATAATTTTTCTCAAGGCTATATTTTATTGCGTTATACTTAGATTTTGTATTTGTTCCATAACTAGATCTAGGAAAGTTCTGTAGATACAAAAGAAAATTTTGTAACATCAAATAAACCTAAATCTGTGACTTTTAATGCTGGTATTACAGGAAGAGCCATAAAACACAAGGTCATAAATGGATCTACATCTTCATTTATATGAAGTTTTTCTCTGGCAATTTTATCTAATTCGGTTAGTTTCTCAGCTACTTTTTCTCCTGATTTATCAGTCATAAGTCCAGCAATCTCATGTTCTAAGCTGCCTAATACCTTCCCATTTTTTGTTATGACTGCTCCTCCTCCAATTTCTTTAAGATGTTTAACTGCAATATACATATCAAAATCATTATCTCCAGCCACAATAATATTATGTGAATCATGTGCAACACTTGTGGCAATGGCTCCATCTTTTAAACCAAAACCACTTAATAGTGCTAAACCAATATTACCTGTACCATGATGGCGTTCTACAACTGCAATTTTTACAATATCCTGTCCATCTCTTGCCCAGTGTCCGTCTATTATACTGACATTGGCATTTTCTTCTTTTGTCACAACAGAGTGCGGAATTAATTTAATGGTTCTGACTTTGTTGGATTTTAAGGGTAAAGTAAAACGGTCTGGGGTAAGGTTTTTAATATTCATTTTACCAGTAACTTTTTCAGGTTTAACATGCTCGTCTTCTACAATATATGTTCTTGATGATGCAACATGCTTACCTCCAATCCAAACCTGTTCTATATTAAAATTTTTTAAAGAATCAAATAAAATCAGATCTGCTCGTAATCCAGGACTGATTGCTCCTCTATCTCTTAAGTTGAAACAGGTGGCAGCATTTATTGTTGCCATACAGATTGCCATAAGAGGATCAAAACCTGTAGAAAGTGCTAATTTAATATTATTATCTATATGCCCCTCAGATAGTAGGCTTGCTGCCATTTTATCATCTGTACAAAACAGGCAGTATCTATAGTTTGAAGCATTTACTCCAGGTAGTAAATTTAAAACATCATGGCATGCTGTACCTTGACGCAGTAGTACATAAACTCCACGTTTGACTCTTTCATGAAGTTCTCTAACTGTAGAGCATTCATGGTCAGTTTTTATACCTGAAGCTACATATGCATCAAGTAAATATCCATCTAGATTTGGGCTGTGACCATCAATTATTTTATTTGCATCTAATGCTACTATAATTTTATCAAGAATATCATTATCAGCATTACATGTTCCAGTATAATTCATTAATTCCCCAAGACCTAAAATTTGTGGATGGTTAATTCTTGATTTAATTTGAGGAGCAAGAAGTATAGCTCCAGCATTTTCAAACGGAGTGGCAGGGACGCAGGAAGGAAACTGAAAGAAAACTTGAAGAGCAATATTTTTTGATGCATTTATCATATAATCTAAACCATCAATCCCACAAACATTACAGATTTCATGTGGATCCGCAATAACGGTTGTAGTGCCATGAGGAACAATAAGACGTGAAAATTCTGCAGGAGAAACATGACTTGATTCAATATGGACATGGCTGTCAATTAAACCAGGTGCCAGATACTTATTCTTTGCATCAAAAATTTCTTTTGGTTCTGGAAAGGAATTAGAATTAGAACCAAATCCCGCTATGAGACCATTAGTAATATATACATTACCGAAAAAAATCTCTCTATTATATACATCAATAATATTACAGTTTTTAATACATAAATCAGCAGCTTCCCTGCCAGCAGCTACATCTATCAAATGCTTAAGTTCTTCTTTAGTCATAGTGTTTCCTTTTTATATTTAAAAAAAACCGCAGGATAAACCTGCGGTAATATTTTTATGTTATTTTATATTAATGCGTTAAAGATAATCTTAGCTATAAATAATATGGCAATAATATAAGTTGTAATTCCAACTTTTTTATTATTTAGTGCATTTAGAATTACATAAGATAAAATACCAAACATTATACCGTCTGAGATACTATAAGCACAGACCATGAATAAAAGTGTTAAAAAAGCAGGGATACCTTCAGTATAATCATTAAAATTAATCTGAGTTATTGGTGTAATCATCATAACACCAACTAAAATTAATGCAGGGGCAGTGGCTGCACTTGGAATTGAGCCAAAAATTGGTTCTAAAAATAGTGAAAGGATGAAAAGGCATGAAACTGTTAATGCAGTTAATCCAGTTCTACCACCTTCAGAAACACCAGATGAACTTTCAACAAATGTTGTAACTGTAGATGTCCCAAGCATAGCACCAACAGTTGTTCCAACTGCATCTGCTAATAAGGCTTCTTTACAGTGAGGAATAGTTCCATCTTTTTTGATAATTCCAGATTTTCCAGCACAACCTATTAATGTACCAACGGTATCAAACATATCCACAAACAAAAATGTGAACATAACTATAATAAAATCAAAAAGTGATTTCCCATTAGCAAATACTTCATTAAAAGCAAATTTAAAGAAATATGGAGATGATGGAGCAAATGTTGCATTTCCTGGATTCCAGACTGTAACTTTATCTGGTGAACCAATAAATAATCCAATAAGTGTGGAGAAAATTATGCCAAGTAATAAAGCACCTTTAACTTTTTTGGTCAAAAGAAACGCAGTAAAAATCAGACCAAGTATTGCAACAAGAGCAGACCCTTTATACCATGAGTCACTTAGTTCAACAAGTGTAGCACCACCTACAACTATACCTGCATTTTGAAGTCCAATAAAAGCAATAAAAAGACCAATACCTGCACCAATTGCTTTTTTTAAACTTTCAGGAATACTGTTTACAATAGCTTCCCTTATATTACAGAAAGTTAAGATTAGGAATATTATACCTTCACAAAGTATGGCTGTAAGAGCAAATTGCCATGAATGTCCCATTCCTAAACATACTGTATACGTAAAAAAAGCATTCAGACCCATTCCGGCAGAAAGTGCAAATGGAAGGTTTGCAATAAAAGCCATTACAAGAGTTGCTATGGCACTAGTTATTGCAGTGGCTGCAAAAACTTTTCCAAATTCCATTCCAGACTCAGAAAGAATTCCAGGATTTACCGCTAAAATATAAGCCATAGTCATAAATGTTGTAATTCCTGCCATTATTTCTGTTTTAACGTTAGTTCCATTTTCCTTTAGTTTGAACAGTTTCTCAAGCATAAAAAACTCCATTAAAGAATTAATTTATTCGTAAAAACGAATGTTTATTATTATGATAATCCTAGTTTTTTTAATTATCAATCTGAAAAAAATTGATTACATTTTTAGAAATGGACAGAGTGAATATAGTGAATTTACTATTTTAATATGGTTTTAAATATACTGTTTATTGTTTTTCTATCTTTTTATTCTTTTATTAAATTCAATGAAAAACATAAATTTACAAGCACTTTTTATTAAGAATCTGAAATTGATAAGAAAAGAAAAAAATTATACTCAAGAAAAACTTATAGAGCTTAGTGGTGTAATAGGTGTACCTGATATAGAATGTGGCAGAAGTATGCCAAATTTAAATACTATGATAAAATTAGCAGACGCATTAGATGTGGAAGTTTGGCAATTATTATATGACTGGGAAACATGCAGACCTGTAAGTTTAGAATCATCAGAAGTGGAGTTAAAATATTTTATAAAACAGGCTATAGACAAATTATAACCTGTTTAAATGAATTGATTTTCAGTAGTAAAAAATAAGGAAGAATACGTATGCTGGGATTATGGCTGCCAAAGTAAAAGGAATACCAATTCTCAGAAAATCTGAATTTTTAACTTGAAAACCTTCTTTCTTTAAAATTCCTATACCTGCTATATTTGCAGATGCACCTATAGGTGTTAGATTTCCTCCAAGTGTTGCACCAGATAAAAGGCCAAAGTATAAAAGCGTAGGGCTTATGCCTAAATCTGAAGAAATCATTTGAACTATTGGTAGCATAGTAGCTACATAAGGTATATTGTCTATAAATGCAGAAATAAGAACACTTCCCCAAACTATAACAGTATAAATTAGGAACACGTTTCCATTTCCTAATTTTTGGAACAATGAAGCAATACTGGAAACAACACCTGCTTCAGATATCCCTCCAATAACAATAAACAGTCCTAATAAGAGTAGTAATGTTTCATAATCTATAGATTTGACAATTCTTCCTAGTGTTTTAATATTGTGTTCTTTGATTACAGCATAAATACAGTTTAAAATTAAAATACCCATACAGATATAACCATTAATTAAATCGGGCATATTTGGAATAAGTGAAGCTATTATGAGAAGAAGTATGTTTGCTACAAGAAGATATGATGGAACATAATCTTTAACTGATGTTTTTTCTGTAGGCTGTATAGGGTGAGTTTCTTTTCTAAAAATAATAAGGAGAAGTAGTACAGAAACCAGTGCCCCAAGCTCTACTGCAAAAAATATGCCTGGGTGCCCCTGGTACCAGAAGAAATCCAGAAAATTCATGTTTGCATAACCAGCTAGCATAATAGATGTGGTATCTCCAACTAAAGTGGCAGCTCCTTGAAGATTTGATGAAACAGAAATGGCAATAATCATTTTAACAGGGTTGACTTTTTGTTTTTTGGAAATTTCTAAAGCAATAGGAGCTATCATAAGGACAGTGGCTACATTATCAATAAATGCTGAAACTATCCCTGCAAATATGGATAATAACACTGTAACTCCTCTTATGTTTGGAATTTTTTCAACTATGCTGTCAGCCAATCTAGCAGGCATTCCAGATTCTATTACCAGTGCTACTGAACCCATGGTGCCACAAAGCATCATAAGGACATTAAAATTAATGTAAGATAAAATTTTGTTTAAAGGTAGTATTCCAATTATGCAAAATAACAGTGCACTGCATAATGCTACATAAGGCCTGAATTTAGGCATTAAAAGCATCAGCACATATGTGAGTATGAAGATAATAATAGCTGTAACCATCTTTTATTGAACTCCGTTAAATTTAAAATTTATGAAAGATGTATTGGGCTTATTATGATAAACATAAATCACATGATAGTAAACAATAAAAAGCAGATGCGATGTGTTAATGAGAATTGAAGAAATAAAATATTTAATATATTATTTATCTGTCCTATTAGTTCTTCAGGATAATAATAAAAATATTGGGAGTTCTTTCATGATAAAGAGGAAAATGAAATCCATGGATGGTAATAATGCAGCTGCACATGTAAGCTATGCATATTCAGAAGTTGCTGCTATCTATCCTATTACTCCATCTAGCCCTATGGCAGATTTGGTTGATCAGTGGAGTGCAAACGGTTTAAAAAATATTTTTGGTTCAACTGTTAAAGTTGTGGAAATGCAGTCAGAAGCAGGAGCTGCAGGAACAGTTCATGGCTCTTTGGGTGTAGGGGCTTTAACATCTACTTATACGGCTTCACAGGGACTTCTGTTAATGATTCCTAACATGTACAAGATAGCGGCAGAACAGCTTCCGTCTGTCTTTCATGTTAGCGCTAGAACAGTTTCAAGTCATGCATTAAATATTTTTGGAGATCATAGTGATGTTATGGCATGTAGGCAGACAGGGTTTGCTATGCTTTGTGAAGGAAATGTTCAGGAGGTTATGGATTTGTCTCCTGTGGCTCATTTGGCAGCTTTAAGTGGAAAAGTTCCTTTCTTAAATTTCTTTGATGGTTTCAGAACATCTCATGAGATTCAGAAAATTTCAGTATGGGATTATAAGGATCTTAAGGATATGTTTGATTTCAGTGCTCTTAAAGAATTCAGAGCTCATGCCTTAAATCCAGAGCATCCGCATATGAGAGGCTCTCATGAAAACGGAGATATATTTTTCCAGCATAGAGAAGCATGTAATAAATATTACGATGCCCTTCCATCCGTAGTTGAAAACTATATGAATAAGGTGAACGAAAAGCTAGGTACAAATTATCAGCTTTTTAATTACTATGGTGCAGAAGATGCTGACAGAGTAATTGTAGCCATGGGCTCTATCTGTGATGTTGCTGAGGAAGTTATAGATTATCTTAATTCAAAAGGTCAAAAAGTTGGTTTGGTAAAGGTTAGATTGTTTAGACCTTTCTCTCCTGACAGGCTTTTAGCCGCAATACCTAAGACTGCATTAAAAATAGCTGTTTTAGACAGAACAAAGGAACCTGGGTCTAATGGTGAACCACTATATCAGGATGTGGTAACTGCTTTAGCTAACGCTGGTAAGTATAGAGTTACAGTAAGTGGTGGAAGATATGGTTTAGGTTCTAAGGATACACCGCCTTCATCAATATTTGCTGTATTCAAAGAATTAAAGAAAGTAAAGCCTAAGAGATTCTTTACCATAGGTATAAATGATGATGTAACAAATTTAAGTTTACCAGAGGAAGAGAAAACTCCAAATACCGCAGCTAAAGGAACAATAGAATGTAAGTTCTGGGGTTTAGGTGGTGATGGAACAGTTGGAGCAAATAAGAACTCCATAAAAATTATAGGAGATTATACAGATAAATATGTTCAAGCTTACTTCCAGTATGATTCAAAAAAGACTGGGGGAGTGACAATTTCTCACTTGAGATTTGGAGATAATCCTATTAAGTCATCTTATTATGTCAATAAGGCTGATTTTGTGGCATGTCATAATCCAAGCTATATTACTAAAGGCTTTAAGATGGTTCAGGATGTTAAGCCTAAGGGTGTATTTATGATTAACTGTCAGTGGACACCTGAGGAATTAGACAAGCATTTAGATGCAGAGTCTAAGAGATATATAGCGGAAAACAAGATAAGATTATACACCATAGATGCCATAGATTTAGCTGAACAGATAGGCATGGGTAAAAGGACAAATACCATATTACAGAGTGCCTTTTTTACTTTAGCCAAAATTATGCCACAGGAAGAAGCTATTTCTCATATGAAAGAAAAAGCTACACAGTCTTATATGAAGAAAGGTCAAGATGTAGTTGATATGAATCATAAAGCTATAGATTTGGGCGCAACTGCTTTTAAAAAGGTGGAAGTGCCGGAAGAATGGTTAAAGGCTAAGGATAAGAAAACTACTGAAAAACTTACAGGTAAGAAAGAATTGGTAAAAATGGTTAAAGAGATTATGGAACCTGTAGATAGAATGGACGGAGATAGACTTCCTGTTTCAGCTTTTATGGATCATGTAGATGGTCAGTTTGAATTAGGTGCTTCAGCTTATGAAAAGCGAGGTGTTGCTGTTATGGTTCCAAAATGGGATTCAAGTAAATGTATTCAGTGTAACAACTGTTCATTTGTCTGTCCTCATGCAACTATAAGACCATATGCTTTAACGGATCAGGAAGCAAAAGATATTCCTTCATGTGCTCAGGTTTGTGATATTAAGGCAGGAAAAGGTAAAGGGGAGTATAAGTTTACATTGGCAGTTTCACCTTTAGATTGTATGGGTTGTGGTGTTTGTGTAGGTGCATGTCCTGTAGGTGCATTGACCATGGTTCCACAGGAAGAGGAACTTCCACAACAAGAAGTGTTTAATTATTGTGAAGCAAATGTTTCAGAAAAGAAGGATATACAGGATACTACAGTTAAGGGAAGCCAGTTTAAGAAACCTTTATTAGAATTTTCAGGATCTTGTGCAGGATGTGCAGAAACTTCTTATGCCAGACTGGTAACACAGCTCTTTGGGGATAGAATGTATATTTCAAATGCTACAGGTTGTTCTTCTATTTGGGGAGGTCCTGCATCTACTTCTCCTTATACGGTTAATTCTGAAGGTAAAGGTCCTGCCTGGTGTAATTCTTTATTTGAAGATAATGCAGAACACGGCTTAGGTATGCTAATAGGACAGAATAAAATCCGTGATGATTTGGCTGTACTAATTAAGCAGTTGGCTGATTCAGATTCACAGTATAAAGTTGTAGCATCTAAATGGCTTGAAACAAAAGAAGATGGAGTAGAAAACGCTAAGGCTACTGAAAACTTGCTTTTTGCATTAAGTGGTGACAGATCTGCTATAGCCAAAGAAATATTGGCTAAGAAAGAATATCTTTCTAAAAAGTCTGTTTGGGTCTTTGGTGGAGATGGCTGGGCCTATGATATAGGTTATGGCGGTCTTGATCATGTAATAGCTTCAAAACAAGATATTAATATTTTTGTATTTGATACAGAAGTTTATTCAAATACCGGTGGTCAGGCTTCAAAAGCTTCTAATATTGGACAGGTTGCACAGTTTGCAGCAAGTGGTAAGGAAATAAAGAAGAAAAGCCTAGCGGAAATAGCCATGCAGTATGGATATGTGTATGTGGCACAGGTTGCTATGGGTGCAAATCCAGCACAGACTATTAAAGCTATAACAGAAGCAGAGGCCTATCATGGTCCATCTCTTATTATTGGATATGCTCCATGTGAAATGCATTCTATAAAAGGTGGTATGGAAAACTGCCAAAAAGAAATGAAAAAGGCTGTTGACTGTGGATACTGGAATTTATTCAGATACAATCCAGACGCTGAAAACAAGTTTACTTTGGATTCAAAAGCACCAGCTGGAGGGTATCAGGAATTTTTACTTAATGAAGCCAGATACAGTAGGCTTACCAGAGAGTTCCCAGAAAGAGCAGAAGTATTATTTGCCCAAAATGAAGAAGAAGCTAAAAAAAGATGGGAGCATTTACAGAAACTTATAAATCTGTATAATGAGCAATAAAGTTGTTTCAGATATTGACATTGGTCATGGCTCGGATGCCATGACCTTTTTTTTGTATAATTGATTTGTACCAATTGAATAAAAGAGGCTTTATTTTTATTTGATAAAAAAATTTAATTTCTGCTGGTGTTAGTATTGTTTATAAACTCGATTTACTCCTTTTTCAAATATAAATAATATGAGGAAAATGAAAAAATATGGTGGATTAACAGATTTAAAAAGAGCTATGAGGCAGGAGTAAATGTACCAATAAAATAATTTAATTGTGGGGCTGATGATGGTTTTAATTTTGTAGAATAAATAAAGAAAAAATTCGGATAAAAATTATTTACAGATTATATGTATAAGTACATTAATGATATAATTAACATTTCAGAAAAGTTTAGAGAAACAGTTTTGGCTGTTTCAGTTAGTGAAAGATTCATGAGTGTATTGAAGTTAAATTTTAAAAAAAAATAGTATATGTATGCATGAACAAATATTTATTAGAGAAAAATAAAACCTATGTATCACAGATAAAGAAAGGGAAACTGT
>CACYEI010000023.1 GCA_902773355.1 uncultured Spirochaetales bacterium | reverse complement strand
TAAATATAATAAGTTCTATAGAAAATAAGTGTCCTGTAATTGTTGCAGGGCATATACCTTCAAAGCCAGGTTATGGGCATGCTTTTGTTCTAGATGGTGGCAAGATTATGTCTAGACAAGTTTCAACCAAGTTATATACAGTTGGAAAAACGATTTCTGAAGGTATATATAACACTTATGAGGGAAAAGATCTGTATTATCATTGTAATCTTGGTTGGGGAGGGAGCTCTAATGGATGGTACAGCCCAGATGCAGTTACATCAGATTCGTATGAGTGTTATTTTTATGTTTACAATATAAAGAAAAAGTAAACTATAATTTAATTCTGAAAATAGGTTAATCTATGTTTACACATGCCTGCCCAATCAGGACAGGTGTAAAAAATTAATCTGACATATAGGTAGAAAAACTCCATATGCTTTATCTTTAAAAAGTATACTGCTATTATCTAATTTATCTATTTCTTTAAAGTATATTATATCAGGTGAATCATTTTTATTTTCTATCGGATAGATAGCCATATTACTTTCATATTTTCTTGATAAACATTTATTTATTTTTTCTTATAAATTTTTAAGTCAATTCTCGTTAACTTATCCGTATTTGGATGCAAAAGGTACGGATGTTTTCAGATTTGGTTAATTCAGATATAAAGTAAGTTGCTATCTACCATAAGAAGTTCTGCGTTATCTAAGGTAGATATAAGGCGTATGTAAAATCCAAGATTAATATGTATTGATAGGATTATCTAAAAATGCATCATTATATGATGGTTCTTTGATTGTAAAAACTGTAGGCAAAAAATGTAAAAATATTTGATTTAAAATCAAATTTTTAAAATAAATCAGTATATAATTAATATGAATATTGAATTAAATAAGAGAATGGGTAAGTTGTTAAATCCTAGAATAGACACAACTTTTAAGGCTTTGTTTACCAGTAATACAGAAGAATCCAGAAGTGCACTTAAGGCATTTATAGAAGCAGTAATTAACAGAAAAATTGATGCTGTAAATTTAGTGCCTAGTAATATACCGTATGAATTTTTTAATCAACGTGGGATTAATTATGATATTTTATGTAAGTTTGAAGATGGGAAATTTGCAAATATAGAAATGCAAGCATTTAATCAGAATTATGATTATGGAGATAGAGCTGAATATTATGTGGCTAGATTACAAAGTACTTTTTTTAAGAAAGGAGATAACTGGAAAACTGTTCCACAGGTATATCAGATAAATGTTGCAAATTTTATCTATCCTCAAAAAGGCAATAAAAATTCATCAGATTCAATTGTAAGCTATTTTACAATGAGAACAAAAGATGGTAGAGAATTGGCTAATAAAATGAATATAATATTAATTGAGTTGCCTAAAGTTGAAAAGTTGTTAGATAATATAAAAGATAATACAGCATTAGAAAATTGGGCAATTTTTTTTTTTTTTTTAGATGATGTAACAAAGATGGAAATAATAAAAAAAATAATAGACAAGGAGGAAGGGATAATGAAAGCACAGCAGTCACTGGCAAGTATAAGTGAAGATGAGATATTATGGGCACAGCAGTTTATGCAAGATGTGTATGAATCAGATAAAACTTCTAGAATGGATTATTATAAAGAAATGGAAGATAAAATTAAGACTATGGAAAATAACGTTAAGATTAAGGAAAACGCCATTAAGATTAAGGAAAAAGATATTAAGATTAGAGAAAATGATGTTAAGACTATGGAAAACGCCATTAAGTCTAGAGAAAGCGATATTAAGTTTAGAGAAAGCGATATTAAGTTTAGAGAAAGCGATATTAAGTCTAGAGAAAGCAAGATAAATAATAAAGAAATAGAATTAGAAAAAAAACAGAATAAATTAATAGAACAGGGTTTAAAAGAAGGATTAAATAAAGGGAGAATGGAAGGCATTTTAGAAGGGCAGGAGAAATTAAAAAAATTAATTACAAAAAAGTTAGTTAATTCAGGTTTTAGTGAAGATGAAATTCAAAAATTGCTAGATGTTTAATCCTAAATTAATGTTGATTAAGATATGCTTATGGATATAACTGAACGTTTAAATGAATTAAAAAAACTAATAGTTAAATATCAGGATTCGTACTATAAAACAGGTAAATCAGAGGTCTCAGACTCAGAGTATGATAGATTATTTGATGAACTTTTAAATATAGAAAAGGGACATCCAGAATTAATAACTGCAGATTCTCCAAGTAAAAGAGTTGGTAGTGACTTAACTCAAGACTTTCCAGAAGTGAGCCATACTATACCAGTGCTAAGTTTAGATAAGGCTTATACCATAGAGGAAATATATTCATTCATAAAAAGGGTAGGAACTGAAGTAAATAATGATGATTTAAGTTTTATATTGGAAGAAAAAATAGATGGCTTCTCCATAGTCCTTTATTATGAAGATGGCTTCTTGGTACGAGCAATAACTAGAGGAAACGGATATGTAGGAAATGACGTAACAGAAAATGTAAAAACTATAAAAACAGTTCCTTTAAAATTGACTGAAAAAGTAAATATAGCAGTAAGAGGTGAAATATTTTTACTTAAAAATGATTTTAAAAAGATAAATGAATCATTAGAAGACACATTTGCTAATCCTAGAAATTTAGCTTCGGGAACAATAAGAAGGATAAAGAGCTCTGAAACAGCAAAAGTACCTTTGACTATTTTTTGTTATGAGGGATTTTTAGATAGTAAATCAGAAAAAAAATTTCACACTCATATAGAAATCTTGGAATATCTAAAAAAACTTGGTTTTAATGTTGATAAGAATATAAGTATTTTCAGTAAAAAGAAAATCAATTCTCTTTTCACTGATGACATGTCTTTTAATGAAATACCAGATGAAATATTAAGAAGAGCAGAACTAAGAGAAAGTTTACCTTATGAAATAGATGGTCTAGTTCTTAAAGTTAATGAAATAGACGTGAGAGATAAACTTGGCTTTACTGAGCATCATCCAAGATGGGCTATAGCCTATAAGTTTCAAAGCCCTCAGGCAGAAAGTCAGGTTTTGAATATAGATGTTCAGGTAGGGAGAACTGGAAGAATTACGCCTATGGCAAGGATTAATCCAGTTACCATTTCAGGTTCAGAAATTAAAAATGCTACATTACATAATCAAGATTACATAAATCAGCTTGAATTGTGTATAGGTGATACTGTTGCAGTAAGCAAAAGAGGAGACGTAATTCCAGCTGTAGAATATGTAACGGAAAAAAATACTTTAGGAAACACAATATGGCATATTCCAGAGAATTGTCCTGTATGTAATTGTGTATTGGTAAGAAGGGGGGCTCATTTATTCTGCCCAAATACTGAATGTAAGGCTAGAAAAGTTGGTGCATTAATTTATTTCTGTGCAAAAAAACAGATGAATATCCAAGGATTAGGAGAAAAAGTTCTCAACCTTCTATACGAAAATGGTTATGTAAAAGAAATAACTGATATTTATACTTTTTCTCCAGATGCATTGTTGAACGATAATATTGAAGGATTTGGGCAAAAAAAGGTTATGGCTATAAAAGATGCAATATTTGAAAGTAAGAAACAGCCATTTAGAAGACTTTTAGCTGCTTTGGGAATAGATGAATTCAGCCATAATGCCATTGATTTGGTTATAAGAAATGGAATAAAAAGTTATGATGATTTTAAAAATTTAGTTAAGGACAAAGAAAATGCGTTTAAACGTCTTTCAAGTATAGATGGACTTGGACCTGAAACATCAAATAAAATAATAGAAGCGTTTACAGATGTTAAGATTTTATCTATCTTGAATTTTTTTGATTCTATGGGTTTTAAAATGGAAGAAGAATCTGCTGAAAATACTCAGGCAGATCTTATACTTTCGGGGCAGAGCTGGTGTGTAACTGGAACATTTGAAAAATTTAAATCTAGAGATTTAATTCATGACATAATAAGAAAACATGGGGGAAGGGTTGTTACTTCTATAAGCGGGAATACTACACACTTACTTGTAGGAGAAAATGCTGGTTCTAAATTAAATAAAGCATTAAACTTAGGTGTTAAAATATTATATGAATCAGATTTTATTCAGCTTTTAAATTCCATGGGAGAAGTATATGGGAAAGAAACATAATTTTGAAATAGAAAGTTTAGGGAAATGCACTATTCCATCTCCAATAAATATGGGTAATACAGATGGAGATGGATTAGCAGATTATGTATCAGACAGTGATAAAATTCTATTTGATATAAGGCTGCCAAATAATGAAGATACACTTGAACTGGCAGGACCTAGAAAAAATATATATTTTAACCCTGCACATGTAAAAGCTGCCATCTGTACATGTGGAGGCATATGCCCAGGATTGAATAATGTTATAAGATCTGTGGTTAGGTGTCTTTACTATAGATACGGAGTAAAAAGAATAATAGGAATTAGATATGGTTATAGAGGATTGTTAGCTTCTTCTACTGAACCTTTTTTAGATTTAACTCCAGATGTTGTAGATGATATTCAGGAAAAAGGTGGAACAATTTTAGGAAGTTCACGTGGTGGTGGTGATAAAACTTCAGAAATAGTAGATACACTGGAAAGGATGAATATAAACATTTTATTTACAATTGGCGGAGATGGAACTTTAAGAGGTGCTTCTGATATAGCAGATGAAGTAAAAAGAAGAGGCTTAAAAATAGCTATAGTGGGAATACCAAAAACTATAGATAATGATTTAGCCTACATACAGTCTTCTTTTGGCTTTGATACCGCTGTGTCTCAGGCGGTGCCTGTTATTCAGGGAGCACATGTTGAAGCAAAAAATGCCATTAACGGCATTGGGCTTGTAAAAGTAATGGGAAGGGGAAGTGGTTTTATTGCAGCACATGCTACATTAGCTCAAAGTGATGTGAATTTCTGTCTGATTCCTGAAAATCCGTTTGATCTAGATGGAGCTAATGGTCTTTTGGCTCATCTTAAAAGCAGGCTTATGAAAAGAGGACATGCTGTAATTCTTGTAGCAGAAGGTGCTGGACAAGAATTAATGCCTACAACAGGTAAAAAAGATGCCAGTGGCAACGTAAAATATGGAGATATAGGTATATTTCTCAAAGATAAAATAAATGAATACTTCAAGCAAGAAAAAATGGAAGTAAACGTTAAATATATAGATCCAAGTTATGTTATTAGAAGTGCTCCTGCTGATAGCTTTGATTCAATATATTGTGCCAGACTTGGAGCAAATGCTGTTCATGCTGGTATGGCTGGTAAAACAGGTGTTTTAGTAAGTATGATGAATAACTGCTTTATTAATATGCCAATAAAGGAAGCTGTTTCCAGTAGAAGTCAGGTAGATACAGAAAGTGCATTGTGGAGAGATGTATTGGAAAATACAGGACAACCTATATCTATGAAAAATTAAATTTTAGATTTATCGGTGTATTTACGAGGTATATAAAAGAGCTATGGAAAGTTCCATTTTTAAGGCTTCTTCACTATTCTGTGCTTATACTTTTGGGCAGAGGCAAACTGGTAAAATCTACTCTAGTAAAAAGTATTTTCTGATTATGCATATGTAAACTTAGAAGATTTAGGATTATATGAAATTGCTACAAATGACATAAACGTTTTTTTACTATGTTTAAAACTTATATGATTATATGATGAGGTTCAAGGTGTACCTAAAAATCTTACTAAAATACAAATTATAATTGATTCTACAGAAGGTAATGGGTTATTTATATTAACAGTAAGTTTTGGGCAGTCATTAAAATTATCAATTTCTAATCTTCAGCTGGTGGAGCTGCTGTTTTAAATTTTCTACTTTTATTTATAAATGAGATAAATCAGTCAGATATAAAATTTACAAGGTATGGATTATTATTTAATGGTAGTATCACAGTATATTATGTAAGAAATAATTTCAGTAGCTTTTACTATTATAATAAAAGTGTAAAAACGTATAAACGTAATGACGCATATAATTTTATCATCAATCCTCTTATACGAATTTAAAATTAAGCCTACAGATTTTCATGGAGCTTTATTTTCCACGAAAAAGAACTAAGTCTTATGAACAAAGAAATATGGAAAATTATATTTCCGGAAAGTAAAGAAACAGAAGATTATTATTCATTGTTTTACAGTGGCATCAAACTATCTATATTACGTAATAATCATTATTTCATACCTCAAGGAATTGCAATAAATTTGACGTCTTATTTTAATGCATTACCCATTAAAAAGTGGAAATTATATACTTGCGTAAAAAATTTTTATTTAAAAATTTTTGTTAAGGGTGATTTCCAATTAAATATTATTGGATATTCATTCAACTCCGCAACATTAAAAAAGACAATTATATATTCTAATAATTACATTAATTCAAATTCATTTTTTAACATTGAACTTCAAGATATGATGGATGTAGAATTAGTTGGTTTTGAGATTATTTCACATTCAAATTGCGAATTTATAGATGCATCATATTATGCAGATTTTGATGAAAGCAACATAAAACCTATTGTTTTAGGGTTAGTAACAGTAACATATAAGAAAGAAGAATATATACTAAGAAATATAAAAATTATAAAAGATGAGCTTTTAGGAGAAATATCAGACATACGTGAAAATTTTTATATTCATGTAATTGACAATTATTAAAAGAAAATTTTAAACCAATATCTGAATATGGAATTAAAATTGAGTTAAAGTCAATTACTAGAGATAATATAAATAATAGAGTTATAATGTATTTTATACTTTAAGTCCATTTGATTATGATAATATTTCTCTGTTATTCACTGATTGAATACCTTATATTTAATAGAATATTTTTATATATACCCCTTATGGAGAATTGATTTTAGATGTAATTTATATGAACAGCTAAAACCTCATTTGTTATATAAAATTTTTACAGTCAAATAAATTTAGATATACGAAATTAAGGTGTTTCCAGTCTTATTAGTACAGTAATTATAGATATACTTGGAGTATTATTCCTCTTTTGTTCTATATATTCAAACTTATATTAAAAATTGCATTCATATTTTAAATTACAAAAAGATAAATTTATTAAAGTTAAATAATATTTGTTTTAAAAGATTCTGTTTTATATCATAATGAATCTATAAGTATTAACTTAAGGAATAATTAATGTCTAGAATTAAATTTTTTGTTGCATGTCATGAAGAAACAAAATTACCTAACTGTAAATATTTGGTACCAATTCAAGTAGGAAGTGCACTTGTAAAAAAACATTTTGAAAATATGCTTCATGATGATGATAAAGAAAATATTTCTGAAAAGAATAAAATGTATTGTGAACTTACAGCTCAGTACTGGGTTTGGAAGAATTACTTAACAGAAACTGATTACTGTGGTTTTTTTCACTACAGACGTTTTTTAAATTTTGGTAAAAAGTTAAAAACAGATTTTCATTCAAATATAATTTTTAATGGGAGTCCAGATGATGAAAGTATAAAGCAGCTTGGTATATCTGATTTATCTGAGGATTTGATAAGAAAATATGATGTAATAGCACCTAATAAAAGAAGAATTTACTTAGATAAAAATGTGTATGAACATTATATTTATTCTGAAGGACACCAAAAAGAAGATTTGGATAGAGTACTACAGATTTTAAAAAATTTATACCCTGAATATACAATTTCCGCTGATAAATATATGAAATCAAAATATGCTTATGAATGTAATATGTTTGTCATGAAAACAAGCATATTTAATGAATATGCTAAATGGCTTTTCTCTATTTTATTTAAATTTGAAGAATCAAGTGATTTTTCTAACTACAGTATTCAAGAATTAAGAGTTATTGGCTATTTGGGAGAAAGACTGTTTGGAATCTGGTTTACTCATAATAAATCTAGTTTGAAATGCTTAGAAATTCAAAAGGCTTTATTTAAAAACAGAGACAAAGAAGGAGTACAGGAAATTATTGAAAATACTGATAACTCTGTAATTACAGTAATGATGATGAACAAATATACTATTGTAACTACAGCATCCATTATTAAATACGCCAGACAAGAAAGAAAATACAAATTATTTATTCTTTATAAAGAAATTAATAATACTTCTAAAGAAGAATTAGAAAGGCTTGTACAGACTGATGATAGATTCAGCATTTCTTTTCTGTGTATTGGAAATAAAATAGATAGTTATAGTAAAAACTTAAATGTACTGAATAATGTACCTATAGATTCTTATTATAGATTTTTTATTTTTGAATTCTTTAAAAATACAGATAAAGTTTTATATTTAGACACAGATCTTATAGTCAAAACAGATGTAGCATATTTATTTGATTTGAATATAGATAATTATTATGTGGCGGCAGCAAAAGATGCAGATATGATAGGTTTTGCTCATACTTATGATAACAGAAAAAATTACCTTCTGAACCAAATAGGTTATAAAGATATAAATAGTTACTTTCAGGCAGGTGTTTTAGTATTTAATGTAAATAAAATCTTGAAAGATTATACTGTGGAAGATTTTTTCAAAATTGCTACTTCTTTTAAATGGAAATATATGGATCAAGATGTTATGAATTATATGTTTAAAAATCAAATTTTCTATTTTGGACAAGAATATAATTGTGTAACAAATATTCCAAACAGGTTAAGTTCCAGATTGGATATAATAAAAAACTGCCCTGCAGCTCTTTATAAGGAATATTTAGAATGTAGAAAAAATCCTAAAATAATTCACTATGCTGGATACTTAAAACCATGGAATTTACCTTCTATGGATATGGGATATGAATTCTGGAAGGTTTCTCGTGATTTGGAAGTTTATGAATTTTACCTTCAAGATCTCAGTAATGAAGAAAACTTAAAAAAAACAAAACCTAAGAAGCTTTCTTTAATAAAAACGTTTAAACATAGTATAGATGAAATAGGATACAAGTACACTATAAAGAAAGCAATAGGTTATCTTAGAATGATATTAAGAAAAAAATATATGAAGTAGAGAATTAGGTTGTATTATAAAATTCTGGTGTTTGAACGCCTAATAACTTCATCAAATCTTTCTCTGTTAAATTTATTGGATTATTTTTAAGCCTTTCAACATTTATGCCTTTAATAATTTTATTTATATCTGTTATATGCAGTTTTTCAAAGTTATATTCCAAACCTATGTCATTATAAAGTTCATGGAAATAATTTATTGGATTATCTGTTATTAATTCTTTAAGTAAATTTAATTCTTCAATTTTAGTATTTAAATCAAATAAATATGGAATTGTTAATGCTACAGCATGTCCATGCGGAATTCCGTATAAGGTTGTAAACTTATATGAAAGAGCATGAGAAGCTGTAGTCCTTGAAATATTTATTGCCTTACCAGATAAATTAGCAGCTGTCATCATATTTGAAGCAGAGTTTATATCTGTGGAATTTACATATTTGACAATATTATCTCTACATAAAATAATACATTTAATTGCATATTCTTTACTTGTATTTGTAGCTTTTTTAGCCCAGTAACTTTCAATTCCCTGACAGTATGCATCCATGGCAGTACATGCTTTTAAATATCTTGGTGAATTCTCAACAAATTGACTATCTAAAATTACGTATTCTGGAAGAAGAGATGGTTCATCTAATGAATATTTTTCATTATTCTTATATAGTACAGCAAACTGTGTAGATTCAGAGCCTGTACCACATGTTGTTGGAATGGCTATGGTTTTCACTTTATCTTTTTTTTGGTGTTTAAACGCCTTTGAAAAATCAATTACACTACCACCACCAATTGAAATTATTATATCATATTTAAAATCAATTCTCTTTATAGCTTTCACTAAATCATTGTCATTTGGATTAGTAGAGAAATCATTAAAATACATAACATCACACATATCAAACTGTTTTGTAATTAGACTATTTATATTTTCAAATGATTGTTTCCCAGTAAAAACCAAGGCTTTCTTTACATTTTCTAAGGTTAAAATTTTACTTAGATTCTCTATTGAACCTCTATATGCAAATTCTTTTACTTTAAAAGTATTCATTATTTAATATCCAATCCAAGTATTTCTGATATTTGATTTTCATCAAAACCCATATTAGCTAATTTTTGAGCAATTATTTTCCTTTCTTCTTCTCGCCCTCTACCTATTCCTTGTTTAATTAATTCATTTTTCTTGCTACTTAATTCTTTTTCTTTAGCTTTAATTTTATTTTGTTTAATTTTTATTTCACTTTGTTTAACTTTAATTTCATTTTGTTTAGTTTTGATTTCTAAATTTTGCTGCTCAATATCATTTCTCTGTTGCACTATATCTT
>CACYEI010000022.1 GCA_902773355.1 uncultured Spirochaetales bacterium | reverse complement strand
TAAAAGCATAAGGCATTTTACGTATTCCACCCCAATTAGAAATACCACTTGATATCACATTTTGTGATTTCAAGTCCTCAAATTCAATTTTTGTAAGTTGAAAACAAAATCTAATTGGAAATCTATTAACATTACGTTTTACTGCCTGATTAAGAACTCTTGTTTCAATCTGATAAAGCTCTGCCAAGTCAGAATCCAACATTACCTGTACACCACGAATGGTGTATATCTTGTGTCTTATATCATTCTGAGAAGAAGTGTTAATTATTTCAGTACTTTCAGTCATGAAAGAAATGTAGCATAAAATAAGTTCTTAATCACTACAAAAACTATTTCTGAAATTTCCATAACATTTAATCAAGTGGGATATCTCCATCTATGCAGTGGATTTCAGTAGCTAAAATTTTGCCATGCCAGTTTTTTTTCTTATTTATTTTTGCCCACTGTTCCTTAGTTCCATTGTACTTTATGTATTTTAGGTTAGTACAATCAAATGAATGAAATTCAATTGTTTTTACCGAGTAAGGTATTAAAACACTTTCTAAGTTCATACAATGATTAAATGCACCGACACCAATATATTCTACAGATTCTGGAATAATCAATTTATTTAAAAGTGTACAACCTGAAAATGCACCATCAGCTATTATTTTGGTATTATCGTCTATAATTATTTCAGCCATATTCTTTAAACAAAAAATAAAAACTGTCATATCTCTGCTATATAGATTCCCATTATAAATTTTAATAAATTGATTATTCTCATCTATCTTTAATTCAAGGTTATCAATAATTTCACAATTACCTATTTTCTTAACGGAAGCTGGAAGATATATTTCACTAAGACTAGGACAGTTCATAAATGAAGAAAGATTAAAAAATTCAAAACAATCTGATAATGTAACTCTTTCAAGATTAGTACATTCTGCAAATACTAAACCACCAAAGCCCTTTACAGACTTAGGCAAGTCAATATATCTTAACTCTTTACATCCATAAAATGATGCCATGCAAATTGAAATAACTGTCTCAGGTATTTTAATAGCTTTTAATTTTACGCAATTCTCAAATAGTGAATCTATTTCAGATAAATTATCAGGTAACTTTATTTCTTCTAAATCTGTACAATAATAAAAACAATGATATCCAATACTTGTATTTGGATTTTGAAAAATAACATTTTTTAAACTTGTACAAAATTGAAATGCATATTCACCTACATATTCTACAGATTTAGGAATGACAATATTTTCCAAATTTATGCAATAGTAAAAAGCAGATTTATCAATTATTTCAACAGTTTCAGGGATTACAATATTCGTAAGATTAGTACAGTCCATAAAGGCATATTTAGATATTTTCTTAACTATAATTCCAGAAAACTCTGAAGGTATTTCTACAAACCCAGAAATTTTATTTTTATCAACAACTGACAGCTCTCCATTAGAATCTACAGAAAATATTTCATCCTTATATAAATTAAAATATTGTACTTTTTTAAATAAAAACTTATTAAAATATTTTTCTTTAATGGTATTAGGCAAATCTGGTTTTAGTATAAATAATGAACTTCTAAATAATCCTGTTTCATCAGTATCCATGCCATCCCCAGTTAATTTAAAAAACTCTATTGCTTTATCTTTTGTAATTCTTTCTCCTTTTTTTGAAAAAACACAATATATATATCTTAATCCAATTCCACCACAAAGCCCCTCATCTAAATATAATTCTCCATCCAAATAAGGACCGATAATCAACAATTGATTAATTTTATATCCTGAAAAAAACAAATCAGTACAATCACAAATATATAAAATTCTGTTATTAAATGTAACTATATCTGTAATAATTCCATAAAATGCACCTATTCCTACATCAGATTTAATATATTTAGCATATGTATAATAATGACTCAGCATCTTAATTAAAATACATTGATTCTTCTTCATGTTTTACTCCATTCTAAATAAACAAATATATCACAAAACATCTGTGCTCATGGGCTCCCAGCCTATTGGATATAATGTAACTGTATTAATAAATTCTGTTCCTCCACCAGGTCTACCGTGTGAAGGAGCAGTAAAATTAGTACCAGGAATAGAATTCTCTGCCCTGATAAATTCACCATCTTTTACCATATACATTATTCTGTATTCGGGATTTTTGGGATTACCATCCTGATCATACATAGCAAGTTTTTCCCCTGCTTCATTAGGTTGAGAATAATAATCAGGAGTGATGTATGATCCAGGTGCCAATATACCAAAAGCTAAAGGTTCACCCGTTTTTCTGTCTATCCATTTACTTGGATCAACATTTGTATAATGATACATTATGTATTGTTGTTGTTTTTGAGTTTCAGTTGTAGCAACAGATTTTGCCTCTTCTTTTTCCTTAGGCACAGTCTGACTAACAGCAAAAGCAGCAGTAAACAGTGCTGCTGCTAAAGCAAATGATGCTACATCATCTGCTACACCTGCTCCAAATGTTGCAATATCTTCTGCTATTGTACCAACTGTAACTCCTATAGCACCTAGCAAAG
>CACYEI010000021.1 GCA_902773355.1 uncultured Spirochaetales bacterium | reverse complement strand
CTTAATAAGATAAACGGGCTAGATCAGGCATACAGAGATTATGAGAAGTCTCATACCTACTATTACCACTCAGACCATTTGGGAAGTGCAACTTTAATAACAGACTATAAGGGAAAAGAATATCAGAGGATAGAGTACACACCATATGGGGAGAGTTGGATAGAGCTAAGTAAGAATATAGACAACTACTTACCATACAAGTTTACAGGAAAGGAACTTGATGAAGAGACAGGATTCTACTACTATGGGCAAAGATACCTAGACCCCAGATACTCCATCCGGCACACCAGTGACCCTGCCATCTATGACTACATGAGTCAGAGTAAGGAAGGAGAAGGTGGCATTTACAATGTAACAAATATAAATTAATTCTAAATTAAGAGAGGTAGAAAAATGAAGACTATTAAAGTATGCTACAAAGAACCATTGAGTTATTTTCCAAAAGAGACAATAGAAAAATATTTTAGTGGAAATAATGATGGGGAAGCAACTAAAGACGAGTCTAAAGAAAAATTAACAGACAAAACTAAATCAAAGAAAAAATGACTAAAAAATTATCACTGGGCAAACAGCACAAGAGATTGGAATGGTAACCCCTTTTCAAACATATATTTTAAGGAGTTATCTTAAATTCAATAGGACTTTATATTCTAAAGTACTATGTAACCTTCATCTATTATACCAGTTTACATAATCATAAAATTCTTACCACTTACAAATTTAGTTTTATTAGTTTTATATATAGTTTCTACTACAGCATTATCATATGGACAGTCTTTCATACTTAAACTTCTTTGTATCTTGTTATTAGCTAAAAATCTTGACACTATCAATGCAACAGATGAAGCAGAGAATTTTCTAGAAGAAGAGAAACAACAAAAGCTAGAGCAAGAAAAAATGAAATCCATGATTGAAAGTCATGAATTAATGGAAGCATATGATGAAAGTGGGAACAGTGCAGAAAGAGATATAAACGAAAGATATAATAATGTTCATGACGCAAAAACTGGTAGATTTGGCTTTAAAAATAGTAACGTAGATGTTATAATAAGTAATAAGAATAAACTGGAAAATAATTTAAAACTAGCAGATGAAACCACACAAGATAAACATAAAGCACAGATTAAGGAATTAGAAAAAGATAGGTATTCTGACGGTACTTATAATTTAGATACACTTAAAGAAGTAAGTTATAAAAATGGGTATCAAGTTACATTCTGTCAGATAGGAGATAATTATAATAATTCAGACTATGCAGACAGGGTAAACGAATTTTTAAAGGTATCATCTGACGGTATAGTATCAGCAGGTAAATTTGGTGGAACGCCCGAAGTATCATTTCATATAAACGATATAAAATAGCTATACAGCTAGCTAAAAAATATAATCAAGTTGAAATATGGGATTGGTTAAATGGTGTTGGCATGGAAACTGGAGGAACTGGGAGGGTAAGAAGTATGGGAGATAGGCAAATTCTTAATGATTTTGTAAAAAAATATCCTACAAGAGAGCAGAGGGAAGAAGCATTAAAGAAAATGTCCAATTCTCAAATTGATGAACTAATTAAGGCTTCAACTATAGTTCAAGCAAAAATTTACTATTCATCTTTTAAAAAGAAGTAATAACCAACACTAAAACAAAAGGAGAAATAATGAATATACGAATACTTGATAATAGCATAGAAATAGAGGGTTATGTTAATGCTATTGAACGTTTTTCAAAGACTTTAAAAAGTCCGTTAGGAGAATTTAAGGAAAGAATCTGTAAAGGTGCATTTCAGAGAGCTATAGACAGAAATAATGACATACATTGCTTACTTAATCATGACTGGATCAGGGATTTAGGGAACACTTCTAATGGTAGCTTACAGCTTGAAGAAAACGCTATAGGTTGTTATGCACGTATGGTATCAGATGACAAAGATTTAATAGAGAAAGCTAGAAATGGAAATTTAGTAGGTTGGTCTTTTGGATTCTGTGATAGGGAAGTGAACGTACATGATGAAAATGGTTTAATGGTTAGAGATGTGAAAGATATGGATTTATTTGAAGTATCCTTACTTGATAATTCAAGAAATCCTGCTTATGACGGTACTCTAGTATCTGTAAGAGATGAAGAAAAAATAAAATATTACTCAGATGTTTTTTATAGATAGTTTAGAAATTAAAGATTTAAGAACTTCTCAAACTAAGGAGGATAAAAAAATAGATTATTCAAAATATGAAGATTTAATTTGAAAAATCAAAGAAAAACACATCTATGGGATTAGTCTGTTTAAATTATGTTAACAGGTTAAATTTATGGCTTTAATATTTTTTT
>CACYEI010000020.1 GCA_902773355.1 uncultured Spirochaetales bacterium | reverse complement strand
TATGGAGAGGTTCCCGAGCGGTCAAAGGGGGCAGACTGTAAATCTGTTGGCTCAGCCTTCGAAGGTCCGAATCCTTCTCTCTCCATTATAAAATTGATGTCTAAATATTCTGAAAGTGTTTTAAACCAAATAAAAAATAAGCTCTCTATTGTAGATGTGGTTTCATCATATATGAAACTGGACAGAAAAAACGGAAGATACTGGGGCTTATGTCCTTTCCATTCAGAAAAAACACCATCATTTACCGTGGTTGAAAATAATGGTGGTTTTTTTAAATGTTTTGGATGTGGAAAAGGTGGAAGCATGTTTGATTTTGTTATGGAATTAGAACATGTAAGCTTTATTGAATCAGTTCAAATACTAGCCAAAAGAGCTGGAATTACTTTAGTTGAACAAACACCAGAAGAAAACGAAAAAGCTAAAAAAAGAAAAACTATATCCGAACTATACAATAAAATACAAAACAGTTTTCATAGTTTGCTTCTTAATAATGTTAAGGCAAAACATGCTAGAGATTATTTGAATAACAGAAAAATTACCGAATCAACTATTGAAAAATTTGTTTTAGGCTTTGCTCCAGATGATAGTACATGGTTATATAATTTCTTAACAAAACATGGCTATTCAGATAAGTTATTAAAAGAATCTGGCTTATTTTCACTCCATTATGATAAACTACCACTATTCAGAAACAGAATAATGTTTCCAATTAGAAATTGGCAAGGAGACTGCATAGCTTTTGGCGGTAGAAATCTTATTTCCGATAAAAATGTAAAATATATAAATACTCCAGACACCATAATTTACAATAAAAAAGATAATCTTTTTGGAATATACGAAAGTTTAGAATATATAAAAAAATATGAAGAAATAATTATATGTGAAGGAAATTTTGATGTTTTATCATTTCATCAGGCAGGACTGAAAAATGCAGTAGCGCCACTGGGTACAGCATTAACTCAGGAACAAGTTAATTTAATTAAAAGATACTGTAAAAAAGTAACAGTAATATTTGATTCAGACAATGCAGGTCAAAATGCACTTATTAAAGCCCTTTTATTACTTCAAAAAAATAATATAGATAACCATGTTGTTACATTTACAAATTGTAAAGATGCCTCTGAAGTTCTTCAAAAATATGGAGAAGAAGAGTTATTAAAACAAGTAAAAAACAGTAATCATGGCTT
Organism: uncultured Spirochaetales bacterium; assembly: GCA_902773355.1. Lineage (GTDB taxonomy): Bacteria > Spirochaetota > Spirochaetia > Sphaerochaetales > Sphaerochaetaceae > CACYEI01. The sequence goes on along the minus strand of CACYEI010000020.1, from coordinate 4,374 downwards.
CAATTATCTTGTACATTTAGCCCTAAAAAGATATGATATCAGAGAACCTAAAGGTATAACATCTGTTTTCAAGGAGGTCAAACCATATCTTGATAATACTTCTTCAGAATTAGAACGTCAGCATTATATAAGCTATCTTTCAGAAACGTTAAAAGTAACAGAAGAGCAGCTGCTTCATGAATATTTAAAAGATGACAATGGTATTGAAAAAAAAGATTTTAATAATAAAAAAAATTTTACCAGTATCATTTACAAACCTGGAGTAGAATTAAATGCATTACTGTACTTAATAAGGCATCATGTACAGTTTAATACATTTAAAAAGGAAATTAAAATCAATATGCTATCTGATAAAAATGCTTTAACGCTTTATTCTACCCTAGAAAATGCATCTAGAGCAGATGTTAATGATGAGAGCCTGATAATAAACATGATTGATGATAGTGAACTAAAACAGCTTGTTTTAACTGCAATAACCATGAATATGTATCAGGATGAAGACCATGTGTTTTTAAATAATGCTATAAACGAAATAAAATTAAAAAATCTTGAATCTGATAGAAAAAGAATACTGAGCTTAATTTCAAGTTTTAGTAATTCTTTATCTGATTTCTCTGAACTAAGAGATTTACTTTCAGCAAAAGATGATTTAGATTCTGAGATTGAAAAAATCAAGAAAAATAATTATATATAGTTAAAGAGTTTTTAATGGAAGAAGATAATAAAAAAGAAGTATTGCAGAGACTTATTTACTCTGCACAGAATGACAATAAATTTACACTAGAAGACCTCAAAGAATTTTTAATCTCTGAACATGTGGATGTTGATGAACATTTTGATTATTTTGTAAAGGAATTAAGCAATAAGAATTTACTTATATCAACTTTAGATGATGATGTTACATTTGATCCTGATGGTTCAGATATTTCTGAGCTTGAGGAATTTGAAGAAGATCTTTTGGATGATGAGCTAAGTGATCAGGATTTAGAAGATGATCTCTTAAATGCAGAGCCTACAGAAGAAGATTTAATTGCAGTTGAAGAAGAAACTTCTGATGATGAAGATGAAGAGATAGATGAATATGAAGAACAGCTTGATGAAAAATCATCTTATACCAAATCTTTTATTTTAGAAAATTATGGAGAAGGGATAGATGATATTGATGCCTTTGCTAATATAGATGATGATGTTGACCATGTATCTCATAGATCTGCAGTTATTACATCAGAGAAAGGGGAATCTGGTACTGATGATCCTATAAGACTTTACCTTAGAGAAATAGGAAAGGAAGATTTGCTTACAGGTGAAGAAGAACAGACACTATCTAAACAAATGGAAGATGGTGCTAATATCATAAAAAATGTTATTAAAAAATCAGGTATAATGATTTCTAGTTTTGCTGAAATCATAACCAAATTGAATACAAAATATGAAGAAATAGAAGACTATAGTATAAAAGATCAAAAAGAGCTAATTCAAGAACAAAAAAGATATATTGCATATTATAAAGACACATTAAAAGATGTTCAGTCAAGTATTAAGCTATATATTGAATTAAAACAACAAAAATTAGCTTCAGGAGAAGAAGTACTAGAAGATTCTGAACTTGTAAAGAAGAAAAAGCAAATTCTAAAAAAATTAGGTCAGATAGATCTTCAGCAGGAAGAAATAACCATGTTTACTGATAAATTTCTTTCTGAAGAAAATGAAATACATGAATTAAAAGCTAATAAATCTATTTTGGAATCTAAACTAAGAATATATAATCTGAAGGAAGCTAGACAGCTTTCTAGAGACCTTTCTACAGCCAGCAAGAGAAATCTGGTTGAAAAGAATCTTGAAATGCCATTTGAAACTATAAGAGAGCTTACTACTGATTACCAAAATACTTTAAGAAGGTTAAGAAATATTGAATTTGAATTTGAAGATAACTGTGATGCTATTCTTTCCCAGTGCTTGGAGATAAAAAAAGGTATGGTTATGCTTAAAGCAGCAAAAGACAGACTTATTCAAGCAAATTTACGACTTGTAGTTTCCATAGCCAAAAAATATACAAACAGAGGTCTTCATTTTTTTGATTTAATCCAGGAAGGTAATATTGGTTTAATTAAGGCAGTAGAAAAATTTGAATATAGAAAAGGTTTTAAATTTTCAACTTATGCTACATGGTGGATTAGACAGGCCATAACAAGGAGTATAAGTGACCAAGCCAGAACAATCAGAGTACCTGTACACATGATTGAACAGATAAATAAAGTAGTCAGAGAATCTAGAATTCTAATGCAGTCTCTAGGCAGAGAACCTACTGATGAAGAAATTGCTCAAAAATTAGGTTGGCCTACAACTAAGGTAAAAAGTGTTAAAAATGTTGCAAGAGAACCAATTAGTTTAGAAACACCAGTTGGAGAAGAAGAAGATTCACTTTTATCTGATTTTATTGAAGATAAAGATGTAGAAAATCCTGCTTCTCAAACTTCTATAGCTCTATTAAAAGATGATGTATCTGAAATACTATCAACATTACCACCTAGAGAACAAGAGGTTTTAAAAATGAGATTTGGGCTAGAAGATGGATACCAACTGACATTAGAGGAAGTAGGTTTATATTTTACCGTTACAAGAGAAAGAATCAGACAGATAGAAGCTAAAGCTCTTAGAAGGTTAAGACACCCAAAACGTGTAAAAAAACTTAAGGATTACGTTTAAATTAAGGAGTAAGTATGAGTGTTAATTATGTTCAATTAAATCAACTTCAATCAATAATATCAAATATTTTTGATATAGAAGAAAGAATTAATGAAGTTTCTGAAACTTTAAAAGACAAAGAAGCAATACTTAATAAATCAAAGCAAGATTATATTCAGATTAAAAGAAAGTGTGAATCTTTAACAGAAGATATAACAACTTTAAAAATTAAACATGAACAAGCTAGAATTCTAAGAGAGGATAAAGAAAAACAAGTTGAATTAATTACTGTACAGAGAGAATTTGATAGTCTTAAAAAAGAAATAGATGAATGCAGTAAAAAAGAACAAAACTATTTAAGATCATTTAATCAAAAATCCGCTGTTTTAGAAGAACAAAAAGCTAAATTAGAAATAAGTGAAGAATTTCTACAATCTCAGGAAGAAGAATTAAAAGAACTCAAAAAACAATCAGAAGTTGATTTAAAAACCTTAGATGAAACACTGATTAGAAAAAAAATTGAAAGAGATACTTTATGTAAAGATTTACCACAAAATTTACTTTTTAAATTTGAAAGAATTATTAAAAATAAAGATGGAATAGGTGTAGTTGCTTTACATGGAATAATATGTCAAGGTTGTCATATGGAATTACCGCAACAATTTGCAAATATTGTTCGTAAAAATGAAGATATTAATTTCTGTCCATATTGTAGTAGAATACTTTACTATGAAGAATCTGAAGAAGATGAAAAAATTATCAATCAAATTCATGGAGATGTTCAAACAGATGAAAAAGATGATGGTTTCAGTATAATATCTTCTGATGAAAACTTATTTGATGATATTTAATTTCAAGGTTTCACAAGCAATCGCAGTGTTAAACTGAGGAAAGTCCGGGCTCCACAGGACAAGATGCCGGTTAACTGCCGGGCACCGTAAGGTGACAGATAGTGCAACAGAAAAAATACCGCCACAATGTGGTAAGGGTGAAATGGCGGTGTAAGAGACCACCAGAGGTACAGTAATGTAACCTTGTTATGTAAACCTCATCTGGAGCAAGTTCATAATGCATAGGGTTGTCCGCCTAATATGCTGGTAGAACGCTAAAGGTATATGGTAACATATATCTCAGATAGATGATTGCTTAAACAGAACCCGGCTTATGTGAAACCTTTTTTATAATTTTTATAAGTATGAAAAAATATATATTTGTTTTTATTTCATTTTTTCTCTTTTTATTTTATTCATGTACTGATTCAAGAAGTCTTTTTAACTCTGGAAATTTTAGAAAAACAGTTTCATATGTTAATTCTTTAAATAATCCAACCCTCTTAGACATATACTACCAAATGTTATCTTATATAGAACTTAAACAACCAGATAGCGCTTTAAACTCAGCTAAAGTTTTTCTTCTTATGTATCCTGAAGATGATGATACATATAAGAATAATAGAACAGAAATTGTTGATTATATAATTAAAAATGAATTAAGTGATGAAACATATATTATGTTACTTAATACATCTGATGGGTTAGATGCTCAACTAGTTTTATACAGATCTTACGTTAACAAAAAAAATTTCCAAAATGCTAAATCTATATATGATAATTATTTGTTAAAAGAACTAAATGATTCAGATATAGTTCTTTTATTATCAAATTACAGTTTTTCAGATTCAGAAATAAT
>CACYEI010000019.1 GCA_902773355.1 uncultured Spirochaetales bacterium | reverse complement strand
TCATCTTGATACTTAGCTTGAATTTTTAAAAATTCTAAACCTGTAATCACTGTATTACAGGTTTTTTTTGCATATGATTCAAGTTCTGTTTCTTTTCCTATTATGTATGGTAATTCCAGTAAAGTCTGCCTTTTTTTTAACTTATAGTTTGTTAAAGGATTTATTGGTGTGGCATTTATTATAAGCTCGGTTTCTTTAGGAATTTCTTCTGTTTCAAAACAGTTTCCGTATTTCAAAAACGGTATTGTTCTTTTTTTAGTTCTGTTAATAATATAAATTTTATCACATATAGGCTGTATGGCGCCAAAGACCGCTTTAGATACACCTCCAGCTCCAATTATTACAGCAGTTTTATAGTGTTTTCCTGAAAAAATTTCTTTTGCAGCTAAGTAATCAGTATTATATCCTATACGTTTACCACTTTTTAGTATTTTTACAGTATTACAGGCTTTTAGTGTTTTAACTTCTTCAGTGTATTCATCTAAATATTTTATTATTTTTTCTTTATATGGCTTAGTAACTGCAAAGCCTTGAATTCCTATTAATTTGCTAAATGTTATAAAACTTTCTATAGATTCAGTGGAAAAAGGCACAAAAATATAATCTTTATTTTTATTATGAACTAAGTGGGATGCAGAATTCCTTACATCACTGCCCAGCACTCCGTATATCTTGCTTTTTTCATCTATCTCACTAGCATGATATATTTTATTCATTATTTCTGGGTTAATCTGGCCTATTTTTTCATTATTAGAGCTGGTGTAAGTTAAAATAGAGTTAAATTTTTTATAAAGTATCCTAGAAGGTAAGCCTTTATTTCCCATGCCTATCATTATTTTATCTTCGGCTCTTAAAGATAATTTATACAGCGTTATTAAATCTGAAAAATTTCTTATTTTTGTAGCAATTTTGGGAATAAAACCGTCTTTTATAATAGAGTCATATATTGTATTTAATTCTTCATATTCTGGTGTATATTTATAGTTATGATAGGAACATATGTACTTGATTTTATTATCATTAAAAGTTGATTTAATATCATTTAATTCATATCTTTTGTCATATGGTATATCTATATACTTAACATTGAATTTTTTAAATTCATATAAATTAAATACTTTTTCTTCAGACAGGGAAAGAATGGAAGGAAATTCTTTTAGATAGTCTGTTATTAAGTACATACATGAGGTTTTAAGTTCAATTAAATCTACCAAATCTTTATATTTTAAAAATTCAACATGATTATCATTAATATAATCACTATTTAATGTAAGACATAACATTTCAATATTTTCCTAGTTCTTCCTGAATTTGAAGCCATCTGCTTTCTGCTTTATTTTTTTCATCTTCTATTATTTTTAATTTATTTACAAGAGAATTGATTTTATCTAATTCAGAATAATTTTCAGGTAAATTCATATCTTCTTTTAAATCTTTTATTTCATTTTCAAGATTGGAAATGGTGTTTAAAAGACTTTCAGATTCTTTATTTAATCTTTGAATATAATTTTTTTGTTTGTTAAGGAATTTTCTTTCTTCTTTTTCATCTGTTTTATTTGTTTTATCATTTTCAGTTTTATCTGTGGTAGTATTTTCAGGAAGAACCATGTTTCTAAGTTTATATTCAAAATAATCATAATCACCGTTAATTAATATTTTTTCTGTGTCAGTTAGATACAGTATAGATGTTGCAATATCCTTAATGAAATAGGCATCATGACTTACAAAAATAATTGTTCCAGTATAGTTTTTTAATGCATTTAGGAGCATATCTTTAGAATTAATATCTAAATGATTTGTAGGCTCATCCAAAATCAGAAGTGAAGCAGGCTGTAGAAGTATTTTTAAAAGACTTAGTCTTGCTCTTTCTCCACCAGACAATACAGATGTCATTTTATATATGTCATCTCCGCTGAACATAAAGGCTCCCAGTGCATTTCTAATATTGCTTTCTACTCCAAATGGTAGCACCTGTTCCAGAACATTTAGATTTAAATCAAGTGAATCTGCAGTGTCTTGTGAATAATATCCAATCTTAACATTAGTTCCTAATTTTACTGTTCCTGTGTAATCTTTATCCTTAGATGCTATAATTTTAAGAAGTGTGGTTTTTCCTATTCCATTATGCCCTGTAACCGCTAATCTTTCGCCTTTCCCCACATATAACGAAAAATTTTTAAATATGTTTTGTTCACCAAAAGATTTAGATAAACCTGAAATTACAACTACATAATTTGGAGAATGTAAAGGTTCAGGAAATCTGAAATTCAGTGTTTTCAAATGAGATGGTAAAGTAATCCTTTCCAGTTTATCTAATTGTTTTATTCTGCTTTGAACCTGTTTGGCTTTTGTGGCTTTATATCTGAATCTTTCAATGAATTTTTCAGTTTTTTCTATATCTTCCTGTTGTTTATTATATGTTTTTATAAGTAGCTCAAATTCTTGTTTTCTGACTGTTTCATAATGTGAATAGTTTCCCTTATAGCTTGTGATTTTATTATTATACAGTTCCAGAATTTCATTTACTGTGTTATCTAAAAAATCTCTGTCATGACATACAATTAAAACAGAGCCATTATATTTGTTAATATAATCCTGTAAAAAAAGTTTGGTTTCTATATCCAAATAGTTGGTAGGTTCATCCAAAAGAAGAAGATCTGGTTTTTCAACTAGAAGTCTAGCCAGGCTTATTCTCATTTGATAGCCACCTGAAAATTCGTTACATTTTCTATATAAATCCTTTTCTTTAATTCCTAAACCTTTGGCTGTCATGCTGATTATACTTTTTCTGTTATAATAATTACTTTCTAATACCTCTTCCTGTAATTCATGTAATTTTTGAGCATATGTATCTGGTGCATTTGGATTATCTAACAGATATTGTTCTATCTCATGTTGGTTTTTTATATTATCTTCCAGATATTTAAATCCTTTTTCTATTTCACTATAGACTGTATTATCTTTAAGAACTATATCACTTTGGGGTAAATATCCTATTGTCATATTTTTTGATTTAGTAATACTTCCACTATCTGATTGGATTAATCCAGATAATATTTTCATTAGAGTAGTCTTACCTGTACCATTACCGCCAACTAAGGCTGTTCTTGAATTATCAGACAGTGTAAAAGAGATATTATCTAAAATTATTCTATCTCCAAATGACAGACTGATATTGTTTATAGATATAAAGCTCATTTTCAAGTTAAGAATTTTTAAGAAATTTGGTTATTCTGTAAATACCTGAAATAGAAATAATTATTTCTTCTCCATCAGGTAAAATACAAATTCTTACCAGAGAACCAGAATCTTCTGTTTTTATAATTTCTAGTGGATGACATGTAAACTTTTCTTCAGAAGAGTTTTCTATAAGAAGTACTGAATTTTTTTCTTTTACTGATTGTTTGATAAGTGAAATTTTACCTGCATAATCCATTCCAGAAACATTTTCTACAGGACCATAGTTAAAGTATTTGCACAGTTCATCTCTGCCGTTTGTTAAGCCGTTATTCATGTCTGAAATGTTGTTATCATTCTTTTTAGTTAAATTTTCTTCATTTAAAGAAATATATTCAGGATAGGAAGACGCATAATTATCTAATTTATAGCCGCTGTTAAATATCTTTTCAGAGAATGGTACTAATGGTGTTTTGAGATCCAGTGCCTGAGATAGAGTTTTGTTCCATGTTTCAAAATTAGATGATTTTAAAACTATTATTCCATTTCCTAAATCCTGTAGAATTTCTTTTTTTATTGTTGGTATTTCGGTTATGATTCTATATATATAATCAGTGCATTTTACTGTTATGCCTTCATAAATCTTAACTCTGTTTAATGACTCGTTCCATGAAGATAAGATAGAGTAAACGGAAGAGTTATTAATATAATTGCTAATTTCTTCAAGTGTCATATTTAGTTCAATAGCTCTGGAAAAGCTGTCTTTAGTTATATGATAAATATTAACTTCATCACATTTTTCTACATCAGCAAATAAATATAGCTTATCTTTCTTATCCAGCTTATCTGAATACGTTATGCATAAATCAGAATCACATATACTTTGGCCTTCTTGTTCTTTAATCTGTAAGGTAGAATTTACATAGTATCCGTCTTCTATCTGTCCAACAGCCTTCATGTCAATCAGAAAATTCAGTATTTCCCTATTAGTAATTTTTTTTTCTTCATTGGTATATTTAATAATCATTAAATCAATTATTTTTAAAAGGCCTGCTTCTGATACAGGATTTTCTGATAGCATTTTAATTACATTTTTTACTATCAAGTCAGCATTTTCACCTAAATAGATTTTAGAAATATATATAAGTAGCTGTAAGGCTGTTAATGAAAAGACAAAACTACAATTTGAAAAATCAGGAATATATTTTAAATGTTGTATATAGACAGATCTGCTATCAAGTAAAAACTTTCTGATTATAAAAAAGAAATTATTATCAGCATTATACAAAGATGGAAAAACTTTTTTCAGTTTGCCGCTTTTATTAACATGATGAAGGTTTGCTTCTCTTATTGGGATGGTGTCATTAATCATAAGATTAACTGTGGCTCTTATAACATTACTGTCTATAGGCTTAGCTTTATATGTATAACTTTTTTTTCTACCAAATAGACATGAAAGAGAATAATATTTTCTCATGATGTTTTTGCTTTCTTCATTAAGTTCTATAACATCATTTTTTATTGAAATAAATTTTTTTCTTTTTAAATTCTGTATTAAAAAAAGTACAGTCTCTTTTAATTCATCTTTATAGAATTCACAGATACTGTTTATATTACATTTATTACCCTCATCTGTAAGTAACAAAATTAACGTAATTATTTTTTGTTCAGAATTCAGTAAATCCATTTATTGCCCCTGTAATTAATAAAATTTAAAATTCTTTAATCTGATAAGTATAACCTTGTTCTAAAAGGAATTTTTGTCTGTTTGCAGAAAATTCTTCTTCTACGGAATATTTTGTAACTATTGTATAGAAAAAACTAGGGTAATCCTTAGGTCTAAGTATTCTGCCTAATCTTTGTGCTTCTTCCTGTCTGGAACCAAATGTCCCTGAAATCTGTATGGCTACTGAAGCGTCAGGGAGATCTATTGCAAAATTGGCAACCTTAGAAACAATCAAAACTTTTTCTTCCTTGTTCCTAAATTTGTTGTATAACAAATCTCTGCTTGTATTTGGTGTGCTCCCAGTGATGAGAGGAAAGTTAAAAATTTTCTTTACTTCCTGTAGTTGATCTAGGTATTGACCAATAATCAAAATGCTTTCTCCGTAGTGTTTTTCCAAAAGGGATTTTACTATACTTATTTTTTCAGGATTAGTACTTGCTAATTTATATTTTAATTTTTTATCTGCAATAGCATATTTTAGGTTAATATCATCAGGAAGTGAAATTTTTATTTCTATACAGTTTGCTTTAGCTATATATCCATTATGGGCAAGCTCTACCCACGGAATATCATATTTTTTAGGCCCTACCAAGGAAAAAACATTTTTTTCTTTATTGTCTTCTCTTATAAGGGTGGCCGTAAGTCCTATATGATAGACGCTTTGTAATTCAGCACTGATCTTGAATACTGGAGCAGGAAGTACATGGACTTCATCATAGATAACCAAACCAAAATTATGAGATAGAAGAGCATTCATATTTTTAAAAACTTCTTCATCATTAACTGTAACCTTGTGCGTTAAAACCTGATATGTGCAGACAGTTATTTCACATATCTGCTTTTTTTCTCCTGAATATTCCCCAATCTGTTTGGAAGTAATATTTGTTTTATCCAGTATTTCTCTTATCCACTGTCTGCAAGCTATTATGTTAGGACAAAGAATCAGTGTAGAGGTTTTCAGTTTTTCCATGATTCCAAGACCAACTATTGTTTTGCCGCTACCGCATGGCATGACCAAGGTTCCATAACCTGTTCCAGGAGAGAAATCACCTAGAACAGCATTTACAGCATCTTTCTGATAATCTCTTAAATTTATATTAAGAGAGATATTTAATTCATCTCCCTTATCTAACGGAATTCTATCATCCACAGGGTAACCTAAATTTATTAAAGCAACTTTTAGCGCACCTCTGTTAATTTTTTTCAAACTGAAAAGGAGTGGGTCTTCTGTATATTCCAATAAGTCCATTATTTTCTTATTGGATTTAATTATTGTAGCTATAGTATCATCTTTTATCTTTAAAAGCAGTTTTCTGTTTATATAATCATTCGCCGTATTCTCATTCACCGTATTTTGAATAGCTAGATTGTCAGTAAAACTACTCATATCATTAGCATTATTGTATTCTAGTAAAGTATTGTTTTCT
>CACYEI010000018.1 GCA_902773355.1 uncultured Spirochaetales bacterium | reverse complement strand
TTATTGCAAAAAGAATATCATCCAAAAAGCATTATATTTATTTTGATAAAATACAAAACATTGATAATTTGAAAAAATTTGCTATCAAGTGAAACTAATGAAAAGATAATCACAGCTTCTACATTAGAACCTTACCTTAATAATGCGGAAGATGGGACTTGAACCCACACGTTTTAAGACACAGGAACCTAAATCCTGCGCGTCTGCCAATTCCGCCACTTCCGCATAGATATAACATGAAAGATACAATTTTTAATATTGTTTATCAATATTATTCAATTAATCCTTTAAGAGAATTGATATTAATATGAAACAAAATCTCAATATATCTTGTCAATAATTTAAATAACCTTATTTGTGCCTGTTCAGATAATCCTACATTAAATGCATCAAAAAGGTTCATCTCAGAAGTAAAAGTCAAATATCTTCTAGAACCTGGTAACATTCTAAATGTAGTATCATCCGAGCAGTCAGTGCAGGTAAAATTTAAAAAATAGTTAGAAAAAGCTAAATCTTCATTTTCCAGTAGCTTTTTACCACATGAAATACAGTAGGAAAAAGGAAAAGAAACACTTCCAGAAGAAAGTAAAACTTTCCATGAAAAATCTACTATTATCTTAATATAAGATTCCAAATTATTACTGAGAATTTCCAAAGCTGAAACCATTAAATAATATAATTCTTCATAATTATCTGTTTTAAACGCTGCCGCTATTTCACATAATGCAGATGCACAAAATACAGCTTTAACAGATGATAAAATATTTACTGGACTAAAGGAACATTCATCTTCTACTAAAGAGTAATAATTTTTAATTGGATCATAATGGAGCAGTAAAGAACCATAAGAAAACAATTCTCCAGAAGAAGTTTTTTTACCTTTTCTTCCTCCATATATCATAACAGTCTGGAAACCCAATTCAGGTGATATTATAGAAATCAACTTATGAATCTCCCCTACTTTTTTTGATCCAATAACTACGGCTCTTACTCTTTTATCACGTAATGCCATTTTTATTTTATAGAATATTTTGTCTTTAGTATATTTACAATCTCCTTCCCTATTCTACCTAAAGCCTCATGTGTATTTGCACCAACATGAGGAGTTAGAGTTACATTTGGCAAACTTAAAAGCGGATAAGAAGAATCTGGAGGTTCAACAGGATAAACATCTGTACATAGGTGCTTAACCTTCCCTTCTTTAAGAGCAGTACAAATATCATCAAGATTTATAACAGCAGCCCTAGCGGTGTTTATTATCACAGGATTATTTTTCATATGATCAATTAATTTCATATTAACCAAATCTCTTGTTTCATCATTTAATGGAACATGAATAGAAATATAATCAGCATCTTCTACTAACTCTTCTAGCGAATTTACCATATTAACATCCATCTGAGACTTTATAACATCAGAAGAAACATATTTATCATAAGCCTTTACTGTCATTCCAAAAGCTAAAGCCCTTTTAGCTACTTCTTTACTAATGTTCCCCATCCCTATCAATGCAAGTTTTTTTCCATACAGTTCAGATCTTTTTTCAGTTTTAAGCCATTTACCTTCAACCATACCATTAGAATACATGCATAATCTGCTAGCAGTACCAAGCATAAATGAAAAAGCAAGCTCTGCTACAGAGATAGAACTTGATTTTGGTGTATTCATAACTTCTATCCCTTTAGAACGTGCATATTCTAAATCTATATTATCTAAGCCTACACCCCCACGAATAATGAGCTTACATTTTACAGCTGTATCTATGTATTCCTTATTACATTTAGTTTTAGCTCTAACTAAAATTACATCAGCTTTTGAAACATCAGCCTTATCTGTGGAAACAGTGGCAAAAGAACTAAGATCTGAAATTAATTCTTCTGAAAAAGGATCACTTACTAATACAAACATTATTTTTCCTCCATTGGTATAACAGTTAGATTAGATATTATATCATATATTGTTTCAGTTGTACCTTCATTTCTTTCTAAAGCTCCCTCTGCATCTTTATATGAAACTGCAAAATGCTGTTCAACTGTCCTGCCGTCTTTAGAAGTAATTATAAATTTCCATTCTCCCTGAGGTAAAACACTACCTTTAGGCATTACTGCTGATGAAGAACCTACATATGTCAAATTTCCAAATTTTTCCTCCATAGGCATAAGATTCCAAGATAAATTATTATCCGGAGAATATAATTGGAGTGAAACAATGTCTTTAGTACCTACTGATGGAATCATATATAAACTTAAGCCATAAACTCCGTCTGTAGTAATGTATGGCTGTGAAAGGACAGTATCTACATTAAAATCAGTTCTATCACAAGAAAAAACTAAAAAAACTGAAAGCAACATAAATATAATGTATATTTTCTTATTCTTATTCATTTTTTTCTCCTTTACCAATTAAATTATACTTAGATCTTACAGGATTGGCATAGGTATTTAACACCTGATTTATTATTTCAGAAGACAGACCATCATAACGTTTTAAAAACTTCTTCTTATTAAATGCTTTATATTCATTAGAATATTTATCACCATTTTCAAGGTAATCATAAGAAAAATAATTTGTATCCCATAATTTATAATTATTATGTATCTGATAATCTATCTGATTAACTGCTTCTCCTATATTACTAATATCTGAAGATATTGGCTTACCAACCTGAATATGCACATTTCCCTTATACATTCTAAGACCTCTAACCATATCCAGCATATCAGCATATTTTTTCTTTTTATAAATATTATAGCAGCCCTCTGCTTTAAGTTTTTTTATTTCCTGTTGACCTTTAGACACATCACAAGGATCAAACTGATAACTGACTGAAACTGGAATTATCTGCACCAGTTTTAAATAATCACTTAAACTTAATCCATCCTGCTTACTAGCGTAGTAGAGCATTTTTAAAACACTGGCTGAGGTTTCATCTTTACCATCTTTGGATCTACCTGACTTCTGTGCTATCCAAACTGACTTTTTCTTATCTAAAATACAGTGTTTGATATAAGAACTTAACATATAGGTGTCTTGCCTTAGATTAGATGAATTATCTGAATCCCTTTTAACTGTTATAGCTCCATTAACTTTAAACAGATCAGTGGTAAACTGATTAACTAAAAGATTATTTCCTATAGCCATTTCACACAGATTTCTTCCAGATCTGTAAAGTGCTAAATCTAACAATGCACAATCAAGTATTATATCTCTGTGATTACTAATGAACAAATAAGAGCCATTTGGATCTAAATCAGAGATACCTCCAAAAGAAAATTCATCCATACTTGATGATTCAATTATGCTTAAAAATAAATCTGAAGTAATCTTCTTTTGAAAATCATCACAATTATGAACACTATTTAATAACGAAACTAGCTTTTTTTTAGCTTGCCGTGACATTATTGAATTTACAATTCTAGAATGTCTGGAAATTATATCAGTAAAATTATTAAGAAGTTGCGGATACTGTTTTAATCTATTAATGGCATTTTCAAATTCTTGCCCTTCAAAAGGAGCCAATTCACCATATTCCATTTTTTTCTATCCAATCTCCTATCTAAAACTAATACAGCTCTCCTAAACTTGGATTTCCTAAATATTCAGTTTGGTCAAAACCTAAAACCAAATAAAAAATTGGACTTAAAAATATTAAACCTAAAGTAAATATGACACCATGCCCAAAAGCTCTTGCTAATTTATATTTTTGAATAATAGTTATAGCAGAAGAAGCTGCTGCTATAACGCTTACTGTAACTATTGCCCCTGTAGAGGGGACACCAGTAATGCTTGAATTTTCAGCAATTTTATAAATAACAGAATAAAGAATATATAAAAAAGAATTAATAGCACCAATAATACTTAACCAGCTAATACCATATTCCGTACATTCTCCCCAAATTGGGATTAAGGCCTTCCAAAAGGATCTCTCAGCCTTTCTGAATACCAAACACCTACCTATTATATATAGTAATGCCCAAACAGAACTTAAAATAATTACTAAGGTACTTGCTGTATATAATAAAAAAAATAAAAGCATATTTTTACCTGATTTATCAATTACATTCCTATTTTACTGTTGAATTCATGTCTATCTAGCCAATATCCTGGTTCAACTTCAACCGTACTTGTCCTTCTAGGAAGTCTGCGTGGAGCTCTAGGCTTTCTATTAGCTGATACCGGAGGTTTACGTTTAGGTTTATCATCCTTTTTTTCTTCCTCTACTTCTTCAATAATGACAGGTTTTTCTTCTTTTGTTTCTTCTTTGGTTTCATCTTTGATTTCTTCTTTAGTTTCTTCCTTTTTTTCCTCTTCTTTAGGAACATAAACAATTTTTTCTACTTCTTTCTCTACAACTTTCTCTACTATTCTGTCAACATAAACAATATTTGGACTATCAGACACTGAAACATATTCTGGTTTTAAATCAGAAACTGAACCTAAAGAAATATACTTCCCTGTTCTTCTATCAAAAAGAATCAAATTATCACTGGAAAAATCAAATTTAACTTTAGTTCCAATTTCAGAATTCTGATTTCCAAAAACTAAACTTGTTAAAAGATAATTTCCAAATCTTATTCTCAAAGTTAAATCTATTCCTGTAGGCATGGAAGAATAGATTTCCCCCTCAAATCTTCCTGCATCTGAAATAATTACATACTCTGGTCTGACAGCTAGAAGCAAATCTTCATCAGTTATCTCTAAGGAATCAGTAGATTTTTCTATCTCATTTACCCTATAAATCTGATATTTAAAAACTTCATTTCTATTTTTTCTTTCTGAACTTCTATTTAAACTGGAAACAATACCAGCATTAGAATTAGTGTTTGAATTGATGGCACCTGAATTATATTTTATACCACTTCTTGAATTAAGCCATTCTTTAAGGTTAAAAGGTACTTTAGGTTTATATATCAAATAATTACCATCTAAAACAGTCAGCTCTATTTCTCCATTTGAATTCTGATGCCCTTTAGCTTCAATGAAATTTATAGCAGGGTCTCCAATAAAATCTGCTACAAAAGTATTATTAGGCTGATTATAAATAGTGATAGGAGAATCAAACTGCTGTAAAAAACCATTATTTAAAAGACATATCTTTGAAGATAAGCTCATGGCCTCTTCCTGATCGTGAGTTACATATATGAAAGTGGCACCTGTTTCAACATGCAAACGCTGAAGCTCATATTTCATTTCTAGTCTAAGCTTAGGATCAAGATTGGAAAGTGGTTCATCCATAAACAAAATGGAAGGTTCCGGGGCTAATGTTCTGGCTATAGAAACTCTCTGCTGCTGTCCACCCGAGAGCTCAGATGGATATCTGTCCATTAAGGTACTAATTTTAAGTAACCTTGAAACATACCTGACTGTTAAGTCAATTTCCTCCTTAGTATATTTTCTGATTACCTTGAGAACATCACCATTTTGATCTAAATACTCAAAATTTTCATTTAAATGATTTTTTGCTATTAAAAGATCAGCCTTTCCCATAAGTTCTCTGACTTCTGGAGTAAAATCTCTGGCTGTATTATAATCATAAGCCAAAACCTGTTTAGCCAGATACTGAGAGATTTCATATTTATCTATAAGTTTTATTATAGCTCTATCATACTCAAATGCACCACTTGCATCCATACATTCACTTATAATCTGTCTCACTTCTGACGGATTAGCTATAATAGTAGCCAGTTTCACATAATTTTTGGCTTCAAAATCAATCAATGAAAGCTCTGTCTTTATCTCAGTCAAACCGTAAGAAATGTTATTATAAACCGTCATATTAGGCCAAAGTGCATAGTTCTGGAACAAAAAACCTACCTTTCTTTCACTAGTTGGAATATTTATTCCTTTGGAACTGTCAAAAACTACTGTATCGCCTATGGTAATTCTTCCTGTAGTTGGAGTTTCTAAACCTGCTATCATTCTAAGTACAGTGGTCTTTCCACAACCAGATGGTCCCAGTAAAGTAACAAATGCGTTATCATCTATCTGTAGATTAAGATCTTCTACTCCATAAATCTTACCCCACCTTTTATTTATATGTTCCAGTTTTATCTGTGGCATTCACCACCTCCTAATTCAATTAGCTTAAAAATCAAGTTTATAAAACGCTATTTATCTTTAAGTATATATAATTAATCTATTTATTTTAACACAAATGCCATCAAATTCAATAATATTTTACACATAAAAGATTTAAATGATCTTTAATAATTCAAGAAATATGATTTTCAAGAAATATGATTAATAATCCATGAAGTAATTATATCATAAACTTCCTGTTTATTAATTTCATTTAGAATTTCATGCCTTGCATTAGGTAATAATTTTAAACTTACATCTGCTATACCTGCATTCTTATAAAGTTTATAAACTTTCTTTACACCTTTTCCCATGTTACCAACTGGATCATTTTCCCCGCTAATGATAAGAATGGGTAAATCTTTAGGTATAACTGCAGCTTTTAAAGGATCATTTGCTATTTTTATACCTTCAAATAAATCAAGAAAAAACTGGTATGTGCAAATAAAACCGCATTTAGGATCTCTTATGTACTTTTCCACTTCATTTGAATCACAAGACAACCAATCAAAATCAGTTTTTGAATTTTCAATATGTTTATTAAGGGATTTGAAAAAGAATTTATTAACTATTGTTCCTCTAGATTTAGTTCCGTTCTTTTTTATTTCCCTTTTACAGATAAATTCTCCTAATTTTCCTTCTATGCCTCTGTTTGCTCCAGTACCTGAAAGAATAACACCGCTATAGAAATCCAAATGTTCCACCATTAATGTTCTGGCTAAAAAGCTACCCATAGAATGACCTAGCAGAAATGTTGTGGAAACTGAATAAAGAGATGTTATGTAATCAGCAAGTTCAAAAGCATCTTTACAGACCCTTTCCCACCCATTGCTTTCATAAAACCAACCTACCTCATCCGGATTTGCAGTATCTCCATGTCCTCTATGGTCAGGGGCAAAGACCCCTATACCTTTACTGTTTAAAAACAAGGCAAATTTTTCATATCTATCAGAGTATTCAGCCATACCGTGCAAAATTTGAACAAAGGCTTTAATTCTATCCCCGCTTGGCAACCAAAGATTATATGCTAATTTATGACCATCTGAACATGTAAAAAAATCTTTAGTTCCCATAGGAACCCTCCTGAACGTAAAAATTTTAGTATAAATAAGGCACAGCTCTACTCTATAATATGCTACCAATTCCATTTAATATTTACAAGTAAACTACACTAAAGTTAATAAAAATATTATAATGAATTCATAAAGGACTCTTGAAGGTGATTAATAAAAAAATCAACTTTAAATTTTTAGTATTATTTTTACTTCTGTTTATGTTTAAAATTCAGTCAGCATTCACACTTGGAATAGATACCAGTGTACTTTCTATAGATATGCATCCTGATTTTTGGGCTGGTATTTTCCCATCCAGTGTCACTTATATGGTTTCAGTAACAGGTCTGGAATTTCTCCCCACAAGAAAAACTACTTTAGGAGTAAAACTAAGTACTGGCACTGAAGCTAGAAAATTTACCTGTGATCCACTAAGTGGCATTAGATTTAAAGACCTTTCAGATTCTTCAGAACCATACATCAAGTACATATTGGAACATTCATCCTATGATTCCATGTACGCAAACTGGAAACTGGGTTTAACACAAGGATTTTTCCATTCTCCAAATGAAACAGAGGATTTTATAACTTTGTCACTGGACTTTATAGGGCATTGGGAAGCAAATATAAATCCAATACTTCAAACTGAAAGCAGAACTGGATTTCCTTTTAATCAAGAAATATTCACACCGTCAGAAGAATTAAATAATAAGATTTTATTTGGAACACCAGATCTTTCAGGAAATAGACAACTCATAGATATGGGTTTCAGTTTTAGTGGAACTATAAACGGAAAAATACACAAAACTGCAAATGATTCAGGACTTTATTTGGAATTTGAAACATTATGGATGCCTTCTGCTTTCAATATATCATCTTCTACTGGCGGTAGGTCAGATTTTTTTAAATTTTGGGCTTATGCTTCATATGATTTAATGTTATTTAGAAAAAGAGATGATAATGAAAAAAACATATTTGGTTTTGGTTTAACCACTGACATAGAATTCCGTTATCTAAATGGAAAATATATTCCAAAGTATGCTGAACAGCTTAAAGCTACAGTTTGGTATGCTGAACCAGAAAATGCACAGTTTTTACTAAGAAATACAACTAAATTTCACTATTATGGACAACAGTTTTTCAAGTCTTGGGTTCCTAGAGCCTATTTGTTTCTTGATGTAAGCTATGCATGGGGAAATTTGAACAACGTAGCAGTTAAACAGAATGTAAACATATGGACAGGTACAGCGGGTATACACATAGAACTTCAAGCATTTGATATGATTCATGTCTATTATGAATTTGGTAAACTGTTTATGTATACAGGTTCAAACGCTGATTATTATAAAGGTTACTTCTCATCTGAAACCTTAAAATTTGCGCTTTCAATTTCCATATAATACAATTCTCTTGAATGTCTTAAAAAACGTTAGCTCAAGATTTTAATAAATCTGAAAAGTATGAATTCCACAATCCATCCAATCTAAAAAAAACAGGGAATGTATGTTCATTTAATGGAGAAGCAACAAAATGTGTCCCCTCTGTGTATTCATCATGGTTAAATAAATGAATCCATTTACCTTTTGGGAATTTAACCTTACGCCCATTTGAATTATTATTCAGTATTGGTGCAACAAGAAGTTCAGGACCTAACATATACTGATTGACACAAGATACTGCCCATTTTTCGTTACTGTACCAATTCATAGGCCTAATAAGTGCAAAACCATCTTCGGCGTTTTCTTTTTCACAATATTCTATATATTTTTTCAGTTTAACATGTATATTTGTCCAATAAGCAACTTCAGATAATGTTTCATTATCTGTATCAAACTGCCAATTGGTTTGTGGCCTGTTCCCTTCATGAGTTCTCATAACAGGAGAAAAGCAGCTTAGTTGAAGCCATCTAATTAAAAGCTCTTTAGTTCTTTTAAGCCATAGAAGTGTTGTGTACCCACCTATATCACTGAAACTTATCCCATGACCGCTGTAAGCCAATGAAAGTGCTGCAGGTATAACAGATTTTATACCATCAGCAGATGACCAATCCACATTCTGATCCCCTGCCCATATGCTTTGTGCATATTTGGGGCTCATGGCATTTCCACTTCTCATAAAAAAAATAACTTTATCTAGATTATCTGTTTCCTTTAATACTTCATAATTTAACTTAGCCCATAAACCTGGCCAGATATTATGAGCCTGTATGCCTGTAAGACCATTATAAACCATACTATCAGTAGGAAGATATTCACCAAAATCTGCCATCCAGCCCTTTATACCTAAGTTAATCATATTTTCTTTAATCTTATTTTTATACCATAAAAATGCATTTGGATTAGTTAAATCAACATGACCACAAAAAAATTCACCAAAATCTATATAATAGTCTTCTCCAAATTTATTTTTTACAAGAAAGCCTTTTTCAGAAGCCTCCTTACAAAGACTTCCCTCTCTTATTAAATACGGATTTATATAAGATAAAAAACAAATATTTTTTTCTTCTAGTTCTTGTATCCATTTATCCAATCCAGGATACATTTCAGAATTCCACATCCAGTTCCAGTAAACTCTTTTTCCAAATGATGTAATTATTTTACCTGACCAGTCCTGTGCCCAAACTGCATTTACCTTTACATTTGCACTGAGAGCTTTTTCTAACTTACTTTTTACAGTTTCAGTTCCACCCTGAACACCTAAAATAACACCATCATGAACCCAAGAAGGTAAAGGAGCCTGTCTTCCAAGTAATTTACTTACTTGTGATGCAGTATCCATTAATGATGAACCATGACCTAAAGCTATTTTTTCAGGAAGGCTGTAAGATATTATTTTATGTATTCTAGATGACCTAAAATCCAGCATCATATAATCAAAACTGAATACATGTATAAAATAATTCTTTGAAGAAACAAATGTAGGCTGTGGATAATACGTAGTATAATAAGCACCACCAGATTTATCCTGAATCTGAGAAATTACTGTAAGTAATCTTTTATAGTCTCTTCCCACTCCCTGTTCCCTAGTAAAGATAGGGAATCTATGTCCTCTTAAATTAAAAAAAGAATACTGTTCTCCTCCCCCAAAGATATTTTCATTTTTTTCAGCAGGGAATGAAAGACAAAATCTGTTCCAACTTCCTGAAATCAGTTTAAATTCAAAATAAATAAAACCACATTCTTCAAAAACAGAAACATTAATTTCTGTATTTTCATTCATTTCTATATCTTCATTCTTAAAAAGAACTTTATTATCTTTAAGTGAAGGTTTGAGATTTAGCCAACTGATTTTCTTTTCTTTAAATTTATAGTTACCTCTATATGAACTGATTTTACTAAAACCTTTCCCTACCTGAATATTAGGGAAAGGTAAATGACAACCATCATAGTCTATATAAAAGAAACCATTAGAATCTTTTTGAATGTTAAACATTAGCCTTTTACCGCACCTGCTGTCATTCCGCTTATAATTTTATCATGCAAGAATATATAAACTATAACAGTTGGAATCATGGTAATAACAATAGCTGCAAGCATACCAGTATAATCTATAACAAATTGTGTCTGGAAATATCTGATTCCAAGCTGGATTGTTCTACAAGTTTCAGAAATAGTGAGAACCATGGCATATGTAAATTCATTCCAGCAATAAATAAAAATTAAAGTCCCAGCAGTTACAAGACCTGGCTTTGAAAGAGGAAAAACTATCTTTGTAAATCTTTGAAAGAAAGTACAACCATCTATTACAGCAGATTCCTCCAGTTCTTTAGGAATAGTAGCCATAAAACCATGAATGAGAAATATTGAAGTAGGGAGATTTATTGCAGTATAAGTAAGAATCAATGCCCATATAGTATCATTTAATCCGAGAAATGTATTCACCTTCAGAATGGGAACCATTAAAGCAATTATAGGAATTAGAACTCCAGACAAGAGAGCAGTAAGAATTATATTATTACCTCTGAATTTTTCTCTGGAGAGAGAAAAAGCTGCCATAGAAGAAATTAGTAAGTTCAGACCTGTGGTGACTACTGCAACTATTATGGAATTCAAGAACATTCTTGGAAGATTACTTATAGAAACAGCTTTTACATAATTATCAAAATGCCAAATTTCAGGAAGCGCTAAAGGAGACTGTGTTTCAAATTCAAGATTGGATTTAAAAGATGAAAATACCATCCAGATTAGTGGAAGCAACATGAACAAAAGAAAAAATATTATAAAAAACCATTTACAGAATTTTATAAGAATATCTGCTAACCTAAGTTTAGATGTCATTTCTTTCTCCTTTTTCTTTTATCAGGATCTCTATTTAAAAAATTACGCACAAAAGTAATCATTACCCCACCTAATAAAATTATTGTTGTACCAATTGTATTAGCTTCTGCCCATTTATATGATTTAAGTTTGGTATAAAGATAAGTACCCATGGTCTCTGTTTCATGATTTGGACCACCAGCGGTTAAAAGGAATGTTGATTCAAAATGTCTAAAACCATAGGCTAAAGCTAGTGTTATTACTGTAATAAGAACAGGCTTAAGCATAGGTAATGTAATATGTAATTCCTGCTGCCATACATTTGCACCGTCAATCATGGCTGCTTCATAATACGTTTCATCTATATCAAGTCTTGATGCAAAGACTATAACCATGAAATATCCAAAATAAAATACCTGCTGTACTATTACTGCAAATAAGGCAGTATTCATATCTCCTAGCCAGTTTGCAGTCAAATTTGATAATCCTACAAAATCAAGTAATGCGTTCAGCACACCTGTAGTTGGATTATAAATAGCTTTCCACATCATAGCTAACGCTGAGCCAGAAATAACAGATGGTAAAAAATAGACTGTTCTATAGAACTTCCAACCCTTAGGTCTTCTAGCTAAAACCATAGCCATGGCAGTGGCAAGTGAAACCTGAAAAAAAGCCAGAACAAATGCCCATATAAAGTTATTTCTTAACGCAAGCCTAGAAACAGGATTCTTGAAAAAATCTATATAATTTTTAAGTCCAACAAAATGAATTTCTTTGGCTCCAAACCAGTCAGTAAAACTGGTTGATATGACCATTCCTAACGGATATATAAAGAATAACCCATATAAAATTATTGCAGGAAGAAGAAAAAGTAGTATTCCACCCCAATTCTTATTAATTTTTCTTTTCATACTATTACCAAATTATTACAAAATTTGCATACTAATTTGCATACCAAACAAATATATATCAAAAAATAGCAGGAGATTTGAGCTAATCTCCCGCTAATTCAAAATAATTAAAGAACTAGTAATATTAAATATAACTAGCTATCTGTTTTACAAATTGTGTTGGTGTAATTCTATTCTGGACCATAGCAGATAATGCCTGACCAAATTCAAGAAGTACATCTGCTGATACATAGAACTGCCAATAATTTACAAAACCTTTAGACTGATTGATTACATCCTGAACCTGAGCACTAAGTGAACCAGGAGCATATGAGCTATTAAATTTAATAGCTAAAACTGCACCAGAATCTTCCGCTACTCTTTTAGCATTTTCAGGATTGGTCATAAATTTAAGGAACTCTATAACTGCTGCTCTTCTTTCTGGATCTTTAGTATTTGCAGCAGCAAAATTTGTAAGAGTGGAACTAACCATAATCTTATCATAATTAATCCCAGGGAAGAATGCCATTTTGGTTGCTGAAGCTACAGTAGGAGCTTCGCTTTCAACACGACCAATATACCATGGACCATTAATAAACGCTGCTGTCTGACCTGCTAGATAGTGTCCACCTGCTACACCAGCATCACCACCTAAAGCATCTGTATGTGAAAATTCTACAAACATTCTTCTAAGTATTTCCGCAGCTTGAACAAATACAGGATTTTTTCCAAATTCTTCATCAAAATTTTCAAAAACATCAGGACCGCCTAGTGCTCCACAAATAAATGTATACCAAAGCATAGAAGTCCAAGCATTATTACCACCTGTCATCTGAGCAGTAGGATAATAACCAGCTGCTTTCACAGCTCTACACATAGCCCAGAATTCATCCATAGTTTCAGGGATTTTATTAACTCCTGCAGCCTTAAGTATGTCCATATTGTACCATACTGGTGTATAAGCCATTTCATAAGGAAGAGATTTTGTAGCTCCATTATAAGTGGACTGCTCTAAAATACCTTCTGCAAAAGACTTACTCCAATCACCTTTAATGTCTTCAGTAAAATCCATAAAGACATCACTTCCATACCAACTATCAAAACCAGAAATTGTAGGTCTCCAGTTAAAAATATCTGGCGGGGTACCTGCAGCAATCTGTGTATTGATAGAATTTTCAAGTCCATCAGCATCTGCAGTTCCCTGAATGGTTACATGAATTTTACCAGCGTGAGAATCATTAAACTCTTTTACCAGTTTTTCAATCATAGGACCTTTTGTATCTGCTCCTACCCACCATGTTACATAGTTAAGTTCAATTTGTTTTTTTTCTTTAGGGGAAGATGCAAAAACAAATGGTAACACCATACAAACCAAAAGAACTGTAATTAGTAGTTTTTTCATTACAAATCTCCTTAAATAAGATAAAAATATTTTTTTTCTTATTGAAAGTATTACATGGTTATTTTGTTTTGTCAAAAAAAAAGATTTCAATATCTTAATATGATGTTATAATTTTTTCTCATGATAGTTTCTTCAATACCTGCAAGAGCTACTGAAATTAGACAACGAAACAGTATGCTTGTTCTTTCCTCTATATATAACGCAAGAAATAATGGAGGAATTTCACAGACAGAAATAATTACTAAAACAGGGCTGAAAGCCCCATCTGTTTTTAGAATATTTACCATGCTTCAAGAAAAAGGATATATAATTCCATCAGGAAAGAAAGATTTAACAGAATCCAGAAAGGGTCGTCACCCTGCTTTTTACACAGTATGTCCTACTGCACTTTACACTATAGGAATTGAATTTTGGTCAGCATATCTTTCATTTGGAATATTTGATTTTAACAGACATAGAATCTACTCAAATACAGAGGAACTTAATGAAAATATAAATGCTGATGATATAGTTGAACTGATATGGAACAAAACAAATGAAGCATTGTCTAAACTTGAAATTCCTAAAATAAAGTTGAAAGGAATGGGAGTGGCAGCACCTGGAAAAGTAGATGTAATAAACGGTTCAGTAGTTTTTTATCCAAGAATAAAAGGCATGAAAAATTATAACTTGAAAGAAAAACTGGAAAACAAATTAAATTTAAATGTTACAGTTCATAATAACTGCGGTGCATTAGCATACAGTGTTTACAGATATGGAGATAAAAATCCTGGTCATTCAATGTTTGCATTTTTAATAAGGGGTGGAATAAATGGAGCCATGGTTTCCGATAATGGCATATATACCACAGCCGACGGTACTACACTAGAAGCTGGGCATATACCAATAAGCTTAGATGGTCCAATGTGTAGCTGTGGACAAAAAGGATGCTTACAGGCTCATCTTAAAGAAACAAGCAAAACAAAGGATTATATCCTTTTTGATAGCATATCTTTATCTACAAAAAATCAGTTAAAAAAATATGCTTTTTATATTTTTAGAAGTATGAAGATAATTCAAAGAACACTTTCACCAGATTCTTTTCTTATAATCTGTCCCTCAGTTTTTACGTCTGAAATAATAGCTGAAGAACTTAGAGAACTATATAACAATTCAACTGATTTTTTTCAAAATAAAATACCAGATATATTTGCTTTAGCTTATGATAACTCATTAGCACAGGCAGGAGCCAGTGATTTGGCATTAGATAGATTTTTTCTTCTTAAATAATTTTTTTAAATAAGCATGAAAATACCAGTTAAGAACAAGCAAATGTACACCATAATGGTAAATATTTTTTCATTTACACGCTTGGCAACTAATTCACCTGCAATAATTCCAAACAACATAAAAGGCAACAGATAAAGCATTATTTTTCCAGTATCAACATTTATAGAGCCATCCGTAAGATATGAAATGCATAATATACTGTTTAATACTGTCCATAAAAGACAAAGAGTTGCTCTAAAACTATTTTTCTCTTTTACAGCATTAGCCGCATATATGATAACTAAAGGACCACCTGAAGAGAACATTCCGTGTATTATACCAGATAAAACAAGAGCCACATAACTGTACCATTTTACGTTAGAATTAACATTAGAATTTGCATTAGTCTTATTTTTCTTATTATCTTGAAAATTTTTATCCAGAAAAAATTTAACCAATTTAAATGAAGAAACCATCATTATAAATACAGCCAATATTATTTTTAAAACCTTTGTATTGAAAGTATTTTGAAAATATCTGCCTACAAACAATCCTGGAAGCATCAGTAAAACAATAACCAAAAAATGTTTAAAATCAATATATTTAAAATTTCTTATTGTTATATATAATGCCAATAACATGGATAAAACTGTCAGTATCACTACTCCATCATGCATCCCAAGAAGTGCTGTTACAAATGGTACTGCCATAACAGTACAACCAAAACCTGTTATTGCTTCTAAAGTAAAAGAAAAGAAAATGACCAATCCTGAAAGTAAAATAGCCTGCATATTCAATCTAAAGGTTCTACTCCCCTATTTATTCCAATAAGACCAATATGAACTCCCTGACTCACTAAAGGTTCCCAGTCTTTATGTGTAATCATATATTTATTCTGCATATGCAAAATATGTGATTCAGGATCTCCAGAATTTTTTAAACGTTCTTTTAATTCAGGTTCTATAGGTAAATTTGTTCCTTTAGGAAGAATTATAACAGTCTTATAACCCCTATTATCTACTTTACAAGGAGCCAAATGAAGAACTAAAGGATGTAAAAGAAACGCACAACCTTTTGGTATATAAAAGACATTTGCACACTTTGAATCTACATAATCAAAATTTATAAGATCTTGAGGCAAAATCCACCACATAAGACAATCAGTAACTGCTATAGTAAGTTCAGGCCCCTTATGATATTCACAGCCGTTCATTGTAACATTTGGGCCATTACAATAACCAATTTGTGGTACAAATCCACCATAAAAAACAGAGAGAGCCTCATCTATATAAGGTTTATGTAGATCTGGTATATCTGCAACATATGTATTTCTTTCAGGTATAACTGTATTTTTGTCTATATAATATGCAAGCTCATCAAAAACTGAAGAATGGACTAGACGGCCATACTGTAGAAATAATTCTTCATCAACAGTATGAATAGTTAAGTCAGGATTTTTTTTTCTAAGAAGATCTAAATTATAACCTGAACTATCTATTTGCATAATTTCTCCAATATAGGATAAACATTTTCTTTGGTAGCCACAGGCAACTGATTCCACATTTTAGGATCATCAAAAGATCGTGAAAAATTCTGATCTATTTCATCCTTACTTATACTAATTCCTAAGTCTTTAAAACCTTGAGGCTGCTTCATATATATAGACAGTTTTTTAATATCATCAGAAAGTGCTTTTACCAGTTCTTTGGTTGAATTAAGTTCCTTATGAAAATGCCTAGATATCTGAGCTAAACTTTCCATAGTAGAATCTACTGTACAGGCTAAGTCATAAACTCCATTTAAAGTAAAAGCACATGCAGTACCGTGTGGAACATGCCAAGTTTCACTTAGAACAAAACTTAAAGCATGGCCTGCTGCTGTACCAGTTAAATTAAACGCCATACCAGCTAGGCAAGATGCATGTAACATACGCTTAGATGCCTCATAATCACTGTCTGCCACTTCCTTACCGTTACTAATGGCAACACTGGTATCGTACATATTTTTTAAATTAGACAATACTTCTATTGCTGCAGAAACAGATAATCTTAAAGTATCTTCTTTGGCATTTTTATTCCATATTGATTCTAAAGCATGGTCTAATGCATCTAAACCAGTAGAAGCCACTAATGCAGGAGGTGCTTTTACTACAAAGTCCTGAACTAAAACAGCCCTATATGCATGCATTAAAGGTGAACCTAATGTATATTTTCTACCATCAGGAGAAGTGAAAACCCCAACCTTAGTAACTTCACTACCCGTGCCAGCAGTTGTTGGAAACAAAATAAGAGGTGCACATTTTTTTTCTATATGATTTTTTGGATTATTTCCTAAATAATCATCTAAGTTTCCGCCATTTGTTTTTAACATGGCTAAAGCTTTAGCACTATCAAGTACACTCCCTCCTCCTATACCTATAACTACATCACACTTGGAAAACAATGGATTATTATACATCTGCATAATATCCTCTGTTCTTGGATTTGGCTTAACATTATCAAAAATCACTGCTTCAGAAGAACTAAAACTATTTATCAGCTTATTTTTAGAATCAATTGGAGCACCATCAGTTACTATGGCTAATTTTATTTTAGATTTATTTTTTTTATCATCTAAAGACTTAACTATATCCAAAACATCCTTTTTTGATATATGTTTTTTTTCATGCACTCTTAAAGGGCTTAAAGCAGAAGTAATCATTTAAAATTCTCCTCTTCCATCTTTTTTACTAGGTTGTAGTTGTTAGTCAAAAAATCTTTTTTAAATTCCATCTTCTGAGTGAACTTCATGGATAACCACGCATCTACTATTTCACAGCCTAAAAATGGAGCAGTTATCCAACCGCCAAGAGTTATAACGTTAGCATTGTTGATTATTTTGGCTCTTTCTCCAGAAAAAATTGAATCTACCACGCAAGCATAAATACCTTTAAATTTATTGGACAGAATAGCCATCCCTTGTCCTGTTCCACAAATTAAAATACCTTTTTCTGCTTCTCCGTTCTGTATGGCTTTACATACCTTAGGAGCTTGTTCAGTATATGGATGTGGCTCATTCTCATTTGGAATTCCAAAATCAATAACCTGAATATCTTCTCTTTTACTCAAATGTTCAACTATAGCCTTTTTCAGTGGATAACCACTTAAATCTGATGCAATTGCAATTTTAATCATTTACATAACTCCTTCACTTTTTTATAAATATCTTTTGCTGTTAAGTTGTACTGACTAAGCAGAAAATCTAAAGTCCCAACCTGACCAAAAGAATCATTAATTCCAATATATCCAATCTTGAAATTTATCTGTTTATCTAAAAGCATTTTTGCTACTGAAATTCCAAGCCCACCATCTATCTGATGATTTTCACAACAAACAACTATACCTGTTTTCTTCACAGAATCAGAAATAGTATCTGCATCCAATGGTTTTACAGACAATGCATCAATTACAGTAGCTTTAATACCATCTTTTTCAAGCATATCTGCTGCCATTAGAGTCTGCTTCAACATAATAGCACCAAGAGAAACCAATGTAACATCTTTTCCATCTTTTAAAATCTTTGATTTGCCAAGTTCAAATTTTTCATTTTCTGAATAGATTTTATCTACCGCCTGTCTGTGCATTCTCAAATAACAGCAGCCGTCATATTCATACATAAGTTTCACTATTGATTTTAAAGATACTGGATCACTAGGTTCTGAAATTACAAGTTTAGGAATCATCCTCATAAGTCCTATATCCTCAAATGGCATATGTGTACCACCATTAAAGACTGCCGCCACTCCTGGATCTGTTCCAACTAACTTTACGTTTAGTTTTGCATAATTTGAAGAAATAAAGAACTGATCAAATGCCCTTCTAGATGCAAAACAACCAAATGTTGCTGCAAAAGGAATAAAACCCTGTAAAGACAGACCACTGGCTATACCTACCATGTTTGCCTCTGCCACACCACATTCCACAGCACGCTCTTTATATTTTTCCTTAAATGGAAATGTCCCAGAAGACTTCATAAGATCTGCTTCCAAGATAACAAGTCTTGAATCCTTTTCAGCTAATTCACTTAAGGTTTGACAATAAACCTGCCTCATTTCTAATTCAGCCATTCCACCACCTCCCCTTTATAGAGCTCTTTCACTTCATCAAGAGTAATTTTTGAATTATGACTTTCTATTTTATTTTCCAGTCTTGGAAATCCTTTTGCTTTTACTGTATTACAGATAATCATTTTTGGCTTACCATTTTTTTCATGGCATTTGGAAAACACTTTTTCTAAATCAGAAAAGTCATGCCCATTACATGAAAAAACTTCCCATCCAAATGAAGTCCATTTTTTTTCTAAATCCTTTAAACCGCTGACTTCTTCTACTGTACCGTCTATCTGAAGCTTATTATAGTCCGTTATACCAATAAGATTATCCAAGCCATTTGCTGAAGCAAACATAGCAGCTTCCCAATTCTGCCCTTCTTCTGTTTCCCCATCACCTATTATACAATAAATGCACTGGTTATTCTTCTTTAATAAAGCTCCATATGCCATTCCACAGGCAGCACTTAAACCTTGCCCTAAAGAACCTGTACTCATATCTATACCTGGAGTGCGATTCCTATCACAGTGACTTGGAAGATTTGTCCCACCCTTATTAAGTGTGGCCAGCCATGCCATTGGGAAATAACCTTTCATGGCTAATACGCTGTATAATGCAGGTCCAGAATGTCCTTTGGATAGAACTAACATATCTCTATCTTCTGCATTTGGATTTGAAGGATTCAAGTTCTTCATTTCTTCATTATACAAATAAGTTAGAATTTCAATTATGGATAAAGCTCCTCCTACATGACCTACGCCAAGATTTGCAATACAATAAAGACAATTCTTCCTTGCCTCAGATGCAAATTTTTCCATTTTTAAAAAATCTTTCATTAACAATTCTCCTAAACGCTATAAAAAAACTTTAAAAACCAGTTACAGGAATATTTAGAAATCTGCATAAAATTTCTATATCTTCATAAATATCTTCATATGAAACAATATAATGTGGTTCCCAACCGTCTTTAATAGTAGAAGTGACCATTTGTTTTACATTACAGACAGTTTTTACAACAACAGAAGCTCCGTAAAACTGTTTTTCCTTATCTTGCGCTGAACCATTAGCTATCATAGCTCTGAAATTACCTTTCTCATCACGTCCTATTCTGAATATGGTTACATGCTCAGCTTTTTTACAACCAAAATCCATGGCAGGTCCTATTTTTCTATTAGGATGAACACCAATAGAGGGCGTTTTTGCCAAAGAAGGGGAACACATTCCACAATGCCAAAATGTAATAGTATTTTCCTTTTCATCCATGGAAACAGGATCTCCAAAGAAAACGGATTGACCTGATAATCTTGATGCTATAAACATAGAAACAGCACCATACATATCACATTCACAAGAACTTGGAATACCTTTATAATTCAACATGGAAAGTACAGCACAGTTAGGAGTTCCAAACTGGGTAAATAAGTCAGGCCAACATCTAGAACCTAGTGTTATTATATTATTTTCATAACAGAAATCCGAATATGCTTTCATAAGCCTAGCATAACCTTCCATATTTTTTTCTGGAATATTTTCATAATCACAACATGTTTCACAGAATTCATCCAAATACTTTTTACAGTCCTCAACATTATAAGATTTAGCCTTATCCAGAAGTTCTCTAACTTCAATACTAACTAATCTACTACCAAACACTCTCTGGATATCCGTATCCATGGCTCTGCCAAATCCAAAACCTTCTGGAGTAAGACCTATAGCTGCTATTTTACCATGAGATAATTCATAAAGCGTCTTAACAACATTTTTATTAGAAATCAGTGCTTTTTTTACTGAGCTGTCTGATGGAGATCCAAAAACATATGAAAAATTTTTTTTACCCAAATTTAACATGGCATTTGCTGCAGAATAAGAGCCTGTCAGTGAATTCATTCTTAATCTTTTACCATCTATAACTGGTTCTCTAAGTGTCCACAAAAGTAAAGGAACACTTTTAAAAGCTGAAACCACTTCAGAACAGTAAGCTGAATTAGCAAATGTGATATTTTGCAAAATAACCAAATCAGGGGTTAAAGTTGACAGATATGATTTTAAATCAGAGATAGAAAGGAGCATGGAAGACGGACATACTGCTTCTTCTCCAAAACACTCATGTATTAATTTACAGGAAAGATCAAATTGCTTACCTGCCTCTTCTAAATCATATGTAGGAACACCAATAGGAACATACGCATACTGCATTTCAATATTTACTCCTTCAATACAATTCAATTATTTTCTTATTGAAAATTATAAAAATAATACTCTAAAAAATATTAAATGTATATATAAATATTTAGCATTGGTATTTTAACTTTAAAATGTTACCCCATGATAAAATGCTTTTCATATTATTCATGCAACCATAAGTTTTATACTAATCAAAATTATTTGCTTCTTTTTCTATATCTTCAGATAAATTATTCTTCCAAAACATTTCAAGGATATCCCCATCAATCTAAATACTTGTCTTATAGTAAAGATAGTATCTCCTGTATAAGCAAATCACTTAAACGTATGTTGCTATTTTTAGTTGATTAAAATTTTACTTTCACTGTTATCTTCTCTTTTTGACATATGAGTTAATAAAATGTTTAATACTGGATTTTAAAATAGTCTAAGTAAGTTTTAACAGTGTTTTGACCGTCCAAACATGTATCTAT
>CACYEI010000017.1 GCA_902773355.1 uncultured Spirochaetales bacterium | reverse complement strand
CCTACCGTACCTACTGAATCAGGGCTGTCCACTAAATAAGAATCAGGACCAACTATTAAATTTCCATGAACTGTAGGTGCAACCAGAACACCCTTTCCCTTTTTGGTAGGACAACAAAATATAACCGAATTAACCAAATTTCCTTGATCCTTATCTAAAACATAATACTGACCGCATGCCAATTCTGCTTTATATGGATTTTCCCTACCATTTAAATATAAATCATAAACTTCTGTTCCAGAGGCACCTGAAGCGTTTATAAGATAACGTGTCAAGTACTCTTTCCCACCTGCAGTGATTTTGAAATACGAAAATTTATTTTTATTCTTTCCATCTTCATATATCTGATCTATCTGAGTAACTTCACTGTCCAGTTCTACATGAACACCATTGGTTACTGCAACTTCTGAAAATGCAATACACATTTCCCATGGATTTATGATAGCAGAGCTTCCACAATATAGGGCACCAGATATTTCAGGATTTATATTAGGTTCTAATTTTAATACTTCATTTTTATCTAAAATTTTAAGTCCTTCAACCTTATTACAAATTCCACGTTCATAAAGTTCTTTTACAGTTTCCATTTCCACTTCAGAAAAAGCTAAAACCAAAGAAGGAATTTCTCTTCTTTCCACTGATAAATCACTACATAGTTTTTTATAAAGCTGAGAGCCTTTTACATTTAATTCAGCCATTTTGGTACCAGTCTTACAATCATAACCGCCATGTAAAATAGCACTGTTAGCTTTACTGGCTCCATTAGCCACATCATTGGATTTTTCCAGCACTGTAACTTTCAAGTTATATTTAGACAATTCAAAAGCTACAGCAGATCCAATAATGCCACAACCAATAATTATTACATCATTTAATTCCATATTTTAACCACTTCCATCTTTGCTCCAGTTTTACCATAATTTACGGCAAATACTAAAAACTTTTAATTATTTAACCAGTAAATTATAAATCCAAATATAATTTTTCTCCATTCTTTTTTAAGTAAAAATAAAATGTCAAATTAAAAATAACTAACAAGACTACAAGAAAGGAACAAATGATAAGTAAAAGCATAGAAACAGATTCAGTTAATAATGGGATTATAAACGAAAAAGCAGTAATAAATATGGATGGAAATAAAGATTCTGATATGGAAATCATAACAC
The DNA here is from genome assembly GCA_902773355.1 of uncultured Spirochaetales bacterium. Taxonomy (GTDB): domain Bacteria; phylum Spirochaetota; class Spirochaetia; order Sphaerochaetales; family Sphaerochaetaceae; genus CACYEI01. The sequence goes on along the minus strand of CACYEI010000017.1, from coordinate 20,629 downwards.
TACTGTTTTGTTTTACAGCTACTGTCTCGTTTATCCAATCCGTAAAGCCATGCTTAAGATCATTTATCAATCCAAGCTGTGCTATAAAGAATGTGTAGAGAATTGAGATTAAAACAAGAAAAACTGAATCTAATAAACTAATTTTTAAAAAAACTATTGCACTGATAATAAGAAATGTTAATGGAATTAAAGAATACATTAAATGAACAACAATTTTACTTTTAAGAATACTAAATATTTTAACTGGCAAAGTTTTTGAAATATAAATAGCATTTCCTTCTATTGATACAGAGGCTGAAGAAATATTGGTCATGGAAAGCAACATCATAATTACGCCTATATATGTCAGAATACTTATATATGGAATATTTTTTATAATGCCACCTGTAAAACAAACAGCCACTGCTCCTATTAGCATAATAACTACACCAAAGCCGCAATTTAAAAAATATATGGCATTTTTTATAAATCTAAAATTTTCAATTCTAAAAAGTGCATATTTCACTTTTTGTACTTTAATTAGATTATTGTTGAATTTCACCTTTTTTTCTTTAGCTTTAAAATTCATCATTTTAAAAAAGGTTTTATGCATTAGATACAAAATGACAACCAGCATAAAAACAGTAATAAATATATCTGATAAAATGTATAAAATGCTTATACCCGTATTTAAACTTAAAAACTTTCCTAAAAGTCCAAAATAAAATAGGTATGAGTTAAAAATTGATTCTAATTTTTCCATTACAGAAAAAACCAATTCTGTATTCCGTGCAGCAATATTGAAAAAAGCAGAATAAAATACAGAAAAAATAACAGTTAAAATAATCTGAATTACATTTTTTCTTCTAACTTTTGATAAAATTAAACCTATAATAAATACAAAAATCAAAGATATTGATAGAGAAAAAATAGGTAATAACATTATTAGAATTGTCATTTTTAATAATATTATTAAAAGATTTATAAAGTCATAATTAACCTTTATTAAATAAACAACAAAAACTGGTACAATTTCAAAAACAGTCAAAATAAAGTTAAAAAGAAAAGACGGAAATAATCTGGAAATTAAAATTTGAAATGGTTTTATTGGAGAAGAGAGCAATAAATCATTATCCTTGGATACATACATAGCGTTATACAGTAAAAGATTTGACATAAATACAGATAAGATTGTAGAAATAAATGAAAAAGATGAAAAATACAAATCATAATTAGGTAATCCCATTAATTCAAAAAATGTATAGGCCTGAAGAAAAAAATAACTAGATACAACCAACATAATAAAAATGAATAAAAATAAAAGTCCTAAAATACTTATTTTTGATCTTTTTGTACCAGTTTTTCTATTCCAAAAAAAAGGTTTTAAAATCTGCATTAATTCTTTTCTGATTAAAATTTTCATCATGATATTTACCCTTCTATGTTTTCAATTTAAATGTTTTTGGCGCTTTTCATCAGACTATCATTTAAACCTGCATGTTTTCAGAAAGTTCCAAAAATACATTTTCCAAACTCTCATCTCCTGTAACTTCCTGCATGGTTCCACTCTTAATTAGTTTTCCTTCTTTTATGATGGCTACCCTATCACACAATTTCTGAGCTACTTCAAGCACATGCGTGGAAAAGAAAAAACTACAACCGTTTTCTGTCATTTCATTCATAATCTTTTTTAATAAAAAGGAAGCCTTAGGATCCAAACCAACAAAAGGTTCATCCATTATTATCAATTTTGGAGAATGTACTAACGCAGACAGAATAACTAGCTTTTGCTTCATCCCATGAGAATATGTACTGGTATTATTTGGAAGAGCATATGTCATTTCAAACATATCCGCATATTTATTTATTTTTTCTTTTCTTTCCTCTAATGAAACTTTAAACACATCAGATATAAAGTTCAGATAATCTATACCTGACATAAAAGAATAAACATCAGGATTATCTGGAATATACGCAATCTGTTTTTTACATTCAATAGGATTTGTTTTTATAGAAAAACCATTAATTTCAATTTCTCCATAATCAAAATCCAGAATACCTACACATGCTTTAATAGTTGTAGATTTTCCAGCCCCATTATGCCCTATAAAGCCATATATTTCACCTTTATTTATATGCAAAGTTAAATCATCTACAGCAATTTTATTTCCGTATTTTTTTGTCAAATGATTAATTTTTAGCATTTAAGCCTCCCAAAGAATTCCAGTATAATCTTTTTCTTGAAAAAATACTATTTGTAGCTATATTATTAATATATACTAACAAAATCAATTCTCTACAGGAGGGGTAAGATGGCTAAAAAAGAAGACGAAGAAGTTAAAGAAAAAAATGAACCAAAAAACATTCATGAAATCAGCTACGTAGATGAAAAAGGCTGGGCTGTAAAACGTCAGAGCAGCAGCAAAGTTATAAAATATTTTCCAACCAAGTTAGAAGCTATGGAATATGTTTTAAAAGTAAGTGAAAATCAGAAAACACATGTTGTTGTTCATCTGAAAAACGGAAAATTTCAAAAATTTGAAAATGCAGTCAGAGCATTGAACTACGCTAAAGAATCTCCAGATGACTAATAAAGACAAAACCATGAACTGGCAGTTTTATTCTGCCAGTTTTTTTTAGTCATTTTGTAGTAATCATTCAAGTAGACTGCATTATTCAACCGAATATAGGTGCAGGTTCTCTTCTAGGTGTACTTATTGAGGGTTTAAAAAAATACCCACTTGAAAAACCAGAACTCCCCTTATCTGCCATGGCAGATAATACATACTTCAAACTCTATATGTCAGACATAGGACTTCTCAAAAATTTTACATTACAACTGTGAAAAATACAAACCTGAAAAAGCTTTAAAACATTCCATGCAAAATTCAGGTTTATATGATTACAAAGAAACAGAAATCATGACCATACCTCTTTATCTAATTTTCAGAATTGAAAATCTTTATTAATAGTCTTTATTAAAAAAAATCATTTTATTGTATAATTATTAATTTATTGCTATATTGACTTTAAAAAATTAATAATAAAGTGATAAAAAAGATGATTTGGTACATAATAAAAAGGATAGGATTTGCTATTCTTACTGTTTTAGTGGTTATAACTATAGTTTTCTTTTTAATGAATGCCATACCAGGCAGTCCGTTTTTAACAGAAAAATCCACACCACAGCAGATTGAATTAGCAAACATTAAATATGGATTGGACAAGCCTCTACTAGTGCAACTTAAAAATTATATAGTCAACTATTTAAAAGGAGATTTTGGAACTTCTTTAAAAATGCAGGAAGGAGCACCAGTCAGAGATATTATATTCAGACAGGGAAAATTTGCTCTTTCTATAAAACTTGGTCTAATATCGTTAGCACTTGCAGTTATCATAGGAATACCTATAGGTTGTATCTCCGCTTATAAAAGAGGGACATGGATAGATGGACTTTTACGTGTTGTTTCAACTATTGGTGTGGCTGTTCCTACTTTTGTCCTGGCTAGTGAACTTTTAATTACGTTTGCTGTTAACAGGACATGGTTTCCTGTTAACAGTGGCAGCTTAACTTCTTTTAAATCCTATGTACTGCCTGTTTTAAGTTTATCTTTTTATTATTTATGTTCCATAGCTAAAAGAACCAGAACAAGTATGCTGGATGCTATTAATCAGGATTATATCAGGACTGCCAAAGCTAAAGGGGTAAAGACCAGATGGATTATTATCAAGCATGCTTTAAGAAATTCACTTGTTCCAGTAGTTACATATCTGGGACCAGTACTGGCAGGTATAATTACTGGCAGTTTAGTTGTTGAATCCACATTCGGAATACCTGGGCTTGGTAGATATTTTGTTCAAAGCATACTAAACAGAGATTATCCTATTATCATGGCTACTACTGTAATCTTAGCTGTACTGGTTATTTTTACAAACCTACTTGTAGACATTGCTTACAAGATTATAGATCCACGTATTAATATATCCAGCTCGGAGGAAATATGAAGCAGACATTTGCAAATTTAAGCCCGTTTCATGTTAGCCCAAAACGTGTAGATATTATGCCACAAGACTATGAATTAGCCACTAATTCTGAAAAAGAATCCATGGTAGAAACAAGAAAAAGTATTTCATATTGGCGTGATGCGTGGAGAAGATTTAAAAAAAATACAGTTTCTATGGGAGCATTGTTTTTATTTATATTATTGTTTTTATTTGCATTCATAGGACCGTATTTTATTCCGTATAATTATGAAAATCAGTATAGAAATTCACAGAAATTAAGTCCTTTTACATATTCAGAAAAAGAACTAAAAGTTAAATCTGTTGAAAAAAATTTTTCCACGTTCTGGAGTTCTACCATGCAAAGTGGAAGCATGACGTCTCTACCAGAAGGAAAATATTACATAAAGAATAAAGGCAGAACATACTACTTTACAAATAACAGTATGTTAAGTGATGGAATAATAGCTGTAAATTCCAAATGGGATAATCCTGTTATATCTATTAAAGAATCAGATATAACAGATGGAGTTATAGAAAGAAGCAGTGTTGTAACACTAGACAACCCAACACCAAATGAAATTTCAAATTATTCAAAACTGAATACATTAAGCAGGGTTTTTCCTCATATGTTTGGAACAGACTCAAGTGGAAGGGATATAATGGCCAGAACCATGTATGGCGCTAGAGTTTCCATTATCATAGGGATAGTTGCCGCACTTATTGTACTAATCATAGGTTCTATATATGGAGCAATTTCAGGACTTGTTGGCGGTGTAGTTGATTTTGGCATGATGCGTATAGTGGAACTAATCTACTCCATCCCTGAAGTTTTAATTGTTCTTCTTTTACAGGTGGTTTTAAAAGATCCTCTTCAGGCATGGTTTGATAGTGGAAGTACCGCCTTTTCTAGAGCAATGAGTGATTTAGGTACTGGAATTGTCAGCATATTTATAACTTTTGCTCTTTTATACTGGGTTGGAATGGCTCGTATTGTTAGAGGGCAGGTTCTGCAACTAAAAAAACAGGAATTTGTAACAGCAGCAAACGCTTTAGGAGCATCTAAAGCCAGAATCATAAAAAGACATTTGCTTCCTAACTGTGTAGGGCAATTGGTTATTCAAACATGTCTTCAGATTCCTTCAGCAATATTCCTTGAATCCTTTTTAAGTTTTCTAGGATTAGGTGTAAGTGCTCCTATGGCCAGTTTGGGTTCCTTATGCTCTGATGCATTAGCAACCATTACCATTTACCCTTTCAGACTTACTTGCCCAGCAGTAGTGTTGACACTAATAGTTCTTTCTTTAAACCTGATAGGTGATGGTTTACGGGATGCCTTAGATCCACGTCTTAAAAAATAGGAATCATTATGGATGAATTAAACAAATACTTACTTGAAGTAAATGATCTGAAAGTTTCTTTTTTTACACCAGCTGGAGAAGTAAAAGCTGTAGATGGTATTTCCTATAAACTTAAATATAATGAAGTTATGGGGATTGTAGGTGAATCTGGTAGTGGAAAAAGCGTAGAAGCCTATTCTATTATGGGACTTCTACAGGAACCAGGTAAAGTTATAGGCGGTTCTATAAAATTTGAAGAAGAAGATTTGCTGTCTTATACCTCTGAACAGATGAGACAGTTTAGAGGAAATAAAGCCAGTATGATTTTTCAAAATCCTATGACTTGTCTTAATCCTGTTTATACCATAGGTAATCAGTTAGTAGAAGCCATCATGGTTCATGATAAGCATATTTCTAAAAAAGCTGCATGGGATGATGGGATAGAGATGCTGAAACTGGTAGGTCTTAATAATCCAGAAAAAAGAATGAAACAGTACCCTCATGAATTTTCTGGCGGTATGAGACAAAGAGCAATGATAGCCATGGCACTTATTTGTAAACCTAAATTATTAATAGCAGATGAACCTACCACAGCATTAGATGTTACTATTCAAGCTCAGATTCTAAGACTCATGAAAGACCTACAAAAGCGAGAAAATACATCTATTATATTTATAACCCATAACTTAGGTGTAGTTGCAGAAATCTGTGATAGAGTTTCTGTTATGTATGGTGGTCATATAGTTGAACAGGGTACAGTAAATGATATTTTCTATAAGCCTGCTCATCCATATACCCAAAAGCTCTTGGCTTCCATGCCTAGACTAGATGCTGATCACCATGAAAAACTAATACCTATAGAAGGAACACCTATAGATCTTCTAAATCCACCATCTGGCTGTAATTTTGGACCCAGATGCTCTTTATGTATGAAAATATGTACCAAATACAAACCCGAATTTACAGACCTTGGAAATGGACATATTTCTTCATGTTTTCTGCATCAAAAAAATGGATATGACTTTATGAACACTAGTAACAAGTAACTTAAAAAGGTGATAAGAATGAGTAATAAAGAAAGACATAAACTTATAGAAGTCAACAATCTTAGAAAATATTTTCCAGTAAAGGTTGGATTTAATAAAAAGCAGTTTGTTCATGCTGTAGAAGATGTTTCCATGTTTATCTATAAAGGAGAAACACTTGGGCTTGTTGGTGAATCTGGATGTGGGAAAACCACACTTGGAAGAACTATAATCAGACTTCATAAGCCTACATCTGGACAGATTATGTATGATGAAACACCTATTTATGACAGCGAAAAAAAATTATATGCTAATATGATTCCGTATAGAAGAAAAATGCAAATAATCTTTCAGGATCCTTCTGCCTCTTTAGACCCTAGAATGACAGTTGGAGAGATAATCGGAGAAGCACTAGACATACATAAGTTATATCAAGGGAACAAAGAAAGAAAAGATAGAATAAATTCTCTTTTAGATAGCGTAGGATTAAACACAGAACACTCCAACCGCTTTCCACACGAATTTTCAGGGGGGCAACAACAAAGAATAGGAATAGCTAGAGCGCTAGCTGTAGAACCAGAATTTATTGTATGTGATGAACCTATTTCTGCTTTAGATGTTTCAATACAAAGCCAGGTTGTAAATATGCTTGAAGATTTACAAGAAAAGTTGAAACTTACGTATTTGTTCATTGCTCATGACATTTCTGTAGTAAGGCATATATCAAACAGAATTGGTGTTATGTATTTAGGTTCTCTTATTGAGCTTACAGACAGTTATGAACTCTATAAAAACCCATTACATCCCTACACCAAAACCCTTCTTTCAGCTGTTCCTCTACCAGATCCAGAAAAAAATAAAACCAGAAACAGAATTATCTTAGAAGGAGACATTCCCAGCCCTATAAATCCACCATCTGGCTGTAAATTTCATACTAGATGCCCATATGCTAAAGAAAAATGCAGTAAGGTTATACCGCAATTAAAAGAATATGAAAACGGACATTTTGTAGCCTGTCATAGAGTTAAAGAAATCTAAACTATATACAGATACATGATACAGATATAATTATTAAATCCATTATTTATTAAATAACAATTGCATAAATGTTAAAATTAATGCTATATTCTTCAATTATTTTTGTTTTCAATATTTCAATATTATTGAATTAATTTTTATTTTAGGAGAAATGAGTATGAAAAAAATTTTATCAATTTTAGCAGTTCTCTGTTTTTCTTTTTTAGTATTTGCATCTCCAGCTATTGAAAGGAGCAATAACAAAAAAACCCTTGATTTAGCTCTATGTATTGCTTCAGAACCAGAGACAATTGATCCAACACTAGTAAGTTCTATTGATGGCTCATCATATTCCCATCACTTATTTGAAAATCTTATGAAGTATGGAATGACAGATGAGACAGTAGGAGGAAATCCTGATATGTTCATGACTGAAATAGTGCCAGGTCAAGCTAAATCCTACACCGTATCAAGTGATGGAAAAGTTTATACTTTTACTTTAAGAGATGATATATACTGGTCTGATGGAGTACCTGTAAAAGCACAAGATTTTGAATATGCATGGAAACGTTTAGTTGATCCAGCTACTGCTGCTGATTACGGATATTTCCTAAATGATATAGTCCTAAATGCCACAGCTATTCAAAATGGTAAAAAAGATAAAAGTACCCTTGGAGTTAAAGCTCTAAATGATAAAACACTACAGATAACACTTGAAGCTCCTTGTTCATATTTTCTAGAGCTCTGTGCATTTGGTGCTCTTATGCCTATAAGACAAGATGTGGTTGAATCCAATTCAAACTGGACAGAACCAAGTAGTTTAATTTCTAATGGTCCTTACAAACTGACTGAATGGGTTCATGACTCATATATAAAGTTTGCCAAAAATGAAAAATATTATGATTATTCAAAACTTGGTCCAGATACAATTACATACTGGTTAAGTGATAGTGAAACAGCTATTTTAAGTGCCTACCAGTCTGGAGAATGGAATTTTATAGAAAGTTTCCCAACAGATATGATTGAACCACTTAGAGCTTCAGGAGACTGTTTTATTAACCCTTATGTAGGAACATACTACCTATATCTTAACTGCTCTAAAATCACAGATTGGAGAGTCCGTGCTGCTATGACTTTATGTATAGACAGAGAAAACATTGTCAAGAACGTTACAATGGGTGGACAACTTCCAGCTACTGGATTAGTTGCTTCTGGTATTCTTGATTCAAATGGAAACGACTTTGCCTATGGTTCATCTGAACTTGGTGCCATTTATGGAACACTTTCTAAGATTTATCCACAGTATGACCTTTCAACCTATGAAGGCAGATGCGCCTTAGCTAAAAAACTTTATAATGATGCTGTAGCCGATGGTTCATGGAATCCTAATACAACAGTAGTTTATAATTTCAATACTTTAGAAAGCCACAGAAAAATAGCTGAAGCATGTGGAGTTGACTGGAAGACTGTTTTAGGAATGAATATAACCTTACAGAATCAAGAATGGGCAACATATACTACAGGACTTGGTGAACATCAGTTTGGTGTAGCTAGACTTGGTTGGATAGCTGATTATAATGACCCTATTACCTACTTAGAGCTTATGGTTACTGGTGTTTCATATAACTATGGTTTGTATAGTTCTGAATCCTTTGATAATGCTATAGCTAAGGCTAAAGCCATGCCAGCTGGAGCAGAAAGAGATGCAGTATTATATGAAGCAGAAAACACACTGTTTGGAAGAAACGGCTTTCCTGTAGCACCTATTTATTATTATACGCAGGTCTACTGTATGAAAGATATTAAAAATGTTGGCTACACTCCAATGGGATATTTCTTCTTTACATACGCTCAAGCCAAATAAATAAAATTAGAATAATAAAAAAGCAGTAAGAAAATCTTACTGCTTTTTTTATTTATATTAAACTTATATTAAATCCAAAACTTGGACTTGTAAGTAAATTTGGTAAATAAGTAAAACCTAAAAAGAAATTAATTTTATAGTTGTCAAAAATATCAAAGCCATATTGAATATCCAAACTGCCACCGTAAAAGTATTCACTATTGAAATTACTGTGTGGTGTATATCTTGCAAATTTAAGTGATGGCTTCAAACTGAAATTTTTAAAAAGCTCTACATCATAACCTAATGAAAGTACCAAATTATCCATAGCAACAACATTTTTTATATTTGATCCAGTATTATAATCCAGTAATAGAAAAAAATGTTTATAATCTATTCCTACAGTATTAAAATCTTCCAGAACCGTTTTATCTTTTTCATGATTTTTGGCTACATACCATATTTTTCCAAAAGAATATTTAAAAATACCTTTTATATAAGGTTTAAATAAAGATACTTTAATAGTGGTATAACCTATCCTATTTTTAGTCCTAGTATTCACAAAAAAGTCCAAATCAAAAGTACCTTTATTTATTTTAAATCCAACATTTAATCCTTTTGTATTACTAATCCAATCAATATATGTTATATCATCTATAAACCTATCATAGAATTTATAATTTAAAAACATTGTAAGTGTGTCTAACTTAACATTTAGTCCTATTTCAGCTTCTGAACCAAATTTAGTTTTATAGTCAAATTTAAAATATGGCCCTATTTCAAGAAAAGCTACAGGAATATTGCTATTCATATCCAAACCAAAGTCAACAAATGTTTTATGATTAAAATACTGCAAATCTAACTGATATATTTTAATTATTTTGTGAAAACTATTTTGTATAGCTTGCAGACCTAAATTACCATAAAAAGAGACTCCTGCTTTAGCTGAAACAGTTAGATAATCTGAAAATTTTAATGGTACAACAAGATTTATGTTAAATAAATCATATCTTGTTTTTTCATATTTATCAGTAAAAGCAAGCATATCAGATTCTATTTTAAATGTAGAAAAATCCAAATCCAAACCAAGTGAATATGTCAGTAAATCATCATAATTATATGATATGCCATGAGTCCATCTATCATTACCCATTTTAAATGTAACACCATTAAAACTGAAAGGATTTACAGTTAATGAAAACACTGGGCATATTGTGATAAAAAAAATAAAGATAATAAATGTTTTTTTAATGATTTTTTTCATAATAATTTTTCATAATAGACAATAAAAAGCTACTTGCAATATTTAGAAAATAAATCTTTTCCAGAATTCCATGCCTGCCCAACCTTATCTCCAATCACATAATATCCTGATTTAAACTGATCAAATACTAAAGCTTCTATTTTAGATGGATTCACTTTACCATCATCATCTAAAATCTTTTCATCTACACTAACATTTTTTATTTTCCCAATAACAGCGTGCAGTATAGAAGAATCAAGTATATCTTGAAGCTCACACTCCATGGTTAAAGGAAATTCAGAAATAATTGGAGCATTTACAAAACTACTTTTTTCTGCATGGAAACCTGTTTTTGCAAATTTATCAGGATATTTATTTCCTGTTGCAATACCAAAATAATCAGCTACATCTATATGTGATTTATCAGCTAAACTAACGGTAAAAGCTTTGGATTGCATAATAGCTTTAGTAGTAGCATGTTCTTTATCAATAAATAAAGCTATTTTATCTTCAGCACAAATCATTCCCCATGCAGCATTTAATATTTGAACTGTATTATTTTTATCATAAGACGCCACCATTAATACAGGCATAGGATAAACTGCTGGTAAAACACCCAAATTCTTTCTCATTTAAAACCTCCAAAATTTAATAATAGAGAATTGAATATAAAATAGTTATAATCTAAATAATATCTTCTGGAGAAACCTTTTCTTTAAAAGTAAAATCAGCTTCTAAAATTTTAAGATTTCTAATTTGTATCCTTCTTAATCCCGCTCTTTCAATAAAAAACAATTCTACAGATTCCCAAATAAAAACCCATGCGGCTATATTTATTATTTCGGCCAAATTACCTAATACTCCTATAGAAGAATGAATAAAGACTCTATTCAAAAATATAAACAAACCTACAATAAGCATTGTAATAGTTTTTTTTGTGTTTTCTTTAAATTTCATCTGCACATCTATAAATTCTTCTCTGTAGTAATTTTTTATAGCTTTCTCATAAATTATTCTTTCATTTTCAGTTATATTATGCCCTGTAATTTCAAAACAAAGTTTTTCATCTCCATCTACAGACATATTTTTTAAATAAAAATTAAGCAAATAAGCAGTTTCATCACTTATTGCTGGAACCCCATCTATTGATAATGGGGATAAGAAATAATCCAAATCATTTACATGAAGACGAATCAATCTATCACCTTTTTCATTTGTTTCATATGGTTCAAATGACTCCAGCTTTTTGCTTAGTTTTTTTATTTTTCTAATTCTATTGAACAACATACTGTTTTAATTTTCCCTTAATATTATAACAATAACACCAGAGCCACCCTCTGAAGCCTTAGGTTTAATATTATATTCTCTTACCTTTGAATGCCTGCTGACAATATTTATAATTTCAGGTCTTATTACTGGCTCTCCATTTGGAGAATGTAGCCCCTTTCCCGTAACAATTTTAATCTTTCTTAATCCATTACTCCAGCAGTCTTCAATAAAAAAATTAGCCCTACTTAACGCCTCTTCTAAAGTTAGATTATGAAGATCCAGCTTAGCTTGAGTATTCATCTTTCTAAGTTCTGATATAGTAGGTACAACCGTTTTCTCTTCTTCAAAAGATTTCTTATGTCTTATTATTGCCGTATTCTCATCATGTATTCTTGACCACAAATTATATATGTCTTTAAATTCACTGCTCATAAATAACCTTTACCATTTTATTAAAATTTCCACTTTTGTTAAACTATATCTTTATATATTATACAGGCTTTATATTCTCTTTCTATCCAGTTTCAGTATATATTAACCAGGTTATATCAAGTAGAAATATAATCAAAAAAATAATTAAATAATTGATTAAAAATTGATTAAATAAGAAAGAATTGGTAACATCTATCAAGGTAAACAAAATATGGGGCTGTAGCTCACCTGGCTAGAGCGACTGAATGGCATTCAGTAGGTAGTCGGTTCAATCCCGATCAGCTCCATATCTTATCCTTATATCATAGATTTTTGTCTTAGCTTTCAGAAATTATACTTAAAACTTCTTCCAGAGTTAAATTCTTACATGCCTCACTATCATTTTTATACTTGTTTGGTAAAGGAATATTTTTAGTACTATGTTTTATATAATAACCATATTTCCCCGATCTTATTTCTATTAAAGATCCATCCTTATCTGTAAAACTATTAACAATCTTAGTTATTCTGTCCTTTGATGAATTATAAAGTTCCTTTGCTTCTGATTCTGTTATTGTAAAAATTTCATCTATAGTATTCAATTTTCTGAAATTTTTAAAATCAGGACCAGATTTAAGATAAGGCCCATATTTACCCAAATCTGCATAAACCTCTTCACCTTCTGCTGTCTTTCCTACAAAGCGTGGAAGATTGAAAAAAGCTTCAATACGTTCACTTGGTACATTTTTTCCTTTTAAAGAATATGGAATTGTGTAATATTTATCATTTAACTGCCAATAATCACCATATCTACCAGTTCCATAATAGATAGGGCTACCATCTGAACTAGTTCCTACTACAGGCTTTTCCGTTTTTACAACTTTTGTCTGTTTTATTTTTTTTATAACTTCATCATTTGCATCACATGGCAATAAATCTTCTGGTAAAGAATAGTAATTACCTTTTTCATCCATGACGTATGGTCCATATTTACCTATATAAACAGAATTATCTTCTGAAAGATTAGGCAAGACAATTTTTTTAACTTCTTTTTTGTCAACATTACTACTTACTTTCTCCACCCAGCTATTTAACCCAGATTCACCTTCATAAAAATCATTCAAATACTCTACTTCATTTTTCTGACCTTCAGCTATTTTATCTAACTCAGATTCCATTTCACTTGTAAAAGAATAATCAATATAATCTTCAAATTTTTCCATAAGCTGCATAACGGCAAAACCTGTAAATGTAGGAATAAGCTGACCAGATTTTCTTATAACATATTTTTTTTCAAGTAGTTTATCTATTATAGAAGAATAAGTACTTGGTCTTCCTATTCCTCTAGTTTCAAGTTCTTTTATAAGAGCAGCTTCTGTAAACCTAGCAGGCTCTCTTGTGAAATGAGTTATTATTTCCAAACCTGAAAGATTCAGCTTCTGACCTTTAGATAAAACAGGTAAAATCTGATCTTCTGACTTATCATCTTCTGAATCTAAACTTTCTTCATATATTTTTATAAACCCTAAAAACTTAATCTGAGTTCCCTCTGAAGTAAAGACTGCCTTGTCATCTCCATTTTTAGCTTCAATAACTACTTCAGTTCTTAAAGTTTCCGCATCTTTCATCTGACAAGCTAAAGTGCGCTTGAAAATCAGTGTATATAAAGCTAATTCCGCTCCAGTTAATCCTGACTGTTCTGGAAGTTTAAAAACATCTCCTGCTGGTCTTATAGCCTCATGAGCTTCCTGCGCATTTACATCTTTTGTTAAATAATGTCTAACCTCAGGATTTAAATAATTTTCACCACAAATCTGATTTACCGCATTTCTGGTAGCATTTATACCTTCTTCACTTAGAAAAAGACTGTCTGTACGCATATACGTAATAAAACCTTTTTCATATAAAGCCTGAGCAGTACGCATGGTATCTTTTGAAGACCATTTAAGTTTTTTATTTGCTTCTTGCTGTAAAGTACTAGTCATAAACGGAGGAGCTGGTTTTCTATAACCAGCCTCCTCTGATATTGTTAAAATATTATAATCAGCACTTTCAAAAACTTTTTTTAATTTTACAGCTTTTCCCTCATCTAAAAGTAAAACTTTAGCCCCTGTTTTAAGTTCTCCAGTTTGTTTATCAAAATCTTTTCCTGAACAAATGCGTTCACCATTAACTGACTGCAGATTACTGGAAAAACCTTCAATAAATGTTGCTTTTAAATTTTTATATTCACTTCTTTTAAAATTAAGTCTCAACTTTTCTTTATCAACTATTAATCTTAATCCAGGTGACTGAACCCTACCAGCACTTAAAGACTTATTAGAAAGCTTATTCCATAGAACTGGACTTATAATATAGCCATAAAGCCTATCCAATATCCTTCTTGCTTCCTGTGCATGAACCAGATTCATATCTATACTTCTAGGATTGTTAAATGAATTCAAGATAGCTTTTTTAGTTATTTCATGAAACACCATCCTGCTGTAAGGAATTTTTGGCTTCAAAACCTCCACCAAATGCCAGCTTATACTTTCTCCTTCTCGGTCTTCATCAGTTGCTAGTATCAATTCATCAGCATCATTTAAGGCATCTTTTAACTTTTTAATTATTGGCTTCTTATCTTCTTCAATCTCATATTTAGGTTTATAACCATGTTTTATATCTATACCTAAAGTTAATTTTGGAAGTCCACGTACATGCCCTTTACTTGCCAATATTTTATAATCCGAACCAACAAATGAACCTATAGTCATAGCTTTAGTAGGTGATTCTACAATTATCAATTTCTTTTTTTTTGATTCTGCCATACTAACCCTCAAGTAAGATAAAATACTGATTCAGTTATGATATTGTCAACTAAAAAATTAAAAGTCTAATAAATTGTTAAACTTGCTTCTGTATCTTCCCACCTGGATTCCATCTCACTTTTTGAAATAACATCATAGATATATTTTACAGTTAAAACATCATTATGACTTATATTTTCAATATCATCCAAAGTAATTAATCTATCGGTTCCTATTATAGAATACTGATCAGATTCATTCATAACAGATTTATAATCATAACTGCCATAATTAGTCATAACCAATTTCTGAAGCCATCTGACTATTCCAGAAGTTCCAGGAAAAGTGGTTTCTCCTGTACAAAGTTGAATAAATTTATCTCTATCTGTTCTCTCATATTCATTTTGCAAACATATTACATGACCAAGTTCGTGTAATAATGCATGTCTTGTTATTCTTTTATGGTAATCAGAAACTATTGGATCCCCATTAGTTCTAAACATTTTATCAGTATTTACATTAAAATATGCCCAAGCAGCATTACCAAGTGAAGCATTAACATAATAATCTTTTCCACTTACTTTTTTAAATTTTACATTTCTGGTAATTCCTAAAGCCCATTTTAGTTCACCCCACCAATTCAAGTTTTTTTCTATAAAAGTAACTGCTGAGCCAGTAGTATTCTGCCACTCATCCATACATGAACGAATAACCCTCTTTTCATTTTCAGAAAAATTACCATTATATGAATAGTAAATATTACCTTTAGGAACACCTATTAAATTCCACCTGCATGTAAGCCACTGTTTAGCACCTTTAGATATTTTTCCTGAATACAATTCATCTTTTAAAATTAATGCATTTTCTAAAGTTTCTGGAATCATTTTAGAATACATGACATTATTAATAATTACGTATTCATCTGTTTCTTCACATCCATCAGGTAAGCCTTTATCAAAAACAGTAATTTTAGATGCCGCTTCACTTAAAGACTTCAGATAGTTTTTAACCTTTTCTTCAATAATTTTTTTTTCTTCGTCTGATAATAATTCAAAAATCTTATCATCATTATCATCAATAATTCCTTTAGAAGAATATGAAGACTGATTGAATACTGAAGAATTTAATAATGTTTTAGCAGTTTCAGACATATCACATAAACTTACTTCCAATTCTTCTACAAACTGTTTTTTTATTTCTTTAACCTGATTAACTTCCTCTGAATTTCTTTCCATAGGAATTTGTTGAGTACATGAAAACAACAAACATACAAAACTCAACATCAATAAAAAATATTTTTTCATTTCACTCTCCTTATACATTGAATACCTTTAAAAAGTGAAATACCAATTTTTTAAAAAAATCTTTCCATATACATTTCCGTATACAATATTTTTAAACAGATTATGGCTTTTTTTAGATTTGAATATCTACTTTAATACCACTTAGTACTTATTTCCCTATTTTCCATTAACAATTGCTTTCTTACTTTTGATAACAAAAATAATACATCCAAAAGTAATTAAAGCTCCGCCTATGCAAACAATACTCAGATAAATATCATTAAACAGACTTGTGGTTGCAAAAATTACAGCCATTATTAACGCAGAAATCATGTTATAAAAAGATATCCCAGTTGCTCTTATTGAATCATTTAAATTAGTACTGTAAACATCAAATAAAACTATTATTGCTAGACTAGACGCAAGATTAAGAACAATAACACTTGTCATTACAATATAGACATTTGATGCCATAATACAACAAAAACCAACCATTGACATCAGAAAACAAACATTTATCAGCTTCATCTTTTCAATAATAGAAGTGATTTTCTCAATTATTCTATATATAATTGCTGATAAAACATTATCTATAAAGAAAAAGATTGCTATTAACTCTGTTTGTAATCCAAACTTCATTAACACATCCTGTGTCAAAAGAATTATCGCTGATACCATTCCAAAATGGAAACCTATAAACAATAAAAAACCTTTCATATAGTTATTTGATTTTAATACAAGAATATACTCATTTAATATAGAGATAGGTTTCTGTGTAAGTGTAAACTTATTGTTATGTGTTGTATCATTAATAGACAGTAAAAACATCAAACTTAAAAGCTGGGAAAAGAAACATAATATAATTAGAATAGTCCAGTTTACTTTTTGAATTAACCCACCTATTATAATGGCAATCAAGCTAGAAATAGTTATAATTGAATTTAATCTTCCTAAATATTTTAAACTGGATTCATTTAGTTTATTATTATCAAGTAAAGTATAAAGATATGCTTCATCAGTCCCTGAAACAAAAGTACTCCCTACTCCCAAACAGCAAGCAGCTAATAAATATAAAACAAAATTTTCAGCAAATAATAAAAAAAAGTAATATGTAATTACTAGAAAAGAACCTATTAACAATCCCTTTTTTTTACCAATAAAATCCGAAATAAGACCTGTAGGAATCTCTGATACTGTCATTGAAATATTAATGACCATTTGACCAATCATTATTTGAGCTAAGCTCAAACCCTTATATAAAAGAAAAATCACAAAAATGTTTCTTTCAAGATATAAATTGGAAAAAAATGAATATATAAATAATCTTATAATATCTTTACTCGCCTTCATTACTTTTCTCACCTCCTCCAATTAACATCTGATTAAGTATAAATAAAGATAGCTCATCAAACGCAAAAAGAACAACTCATTATTGAACTAATAAAAGACTAATACAGAACATTAAAGATTAATCATAACTTCCTTTGAACCAATCACTCAATTATGAAATTTCTCACTAAACTAACAAATAAAGAAATAAATTAAAAATCATGGAATCTGCAGAGGATTTAAATTTTCATAAATTTGATAAATAGTCTTATAACCATTATCCAGTATTTCATCTGAACTTGACTTTAATAACCAAAATGGATTTTCATCCAAATTATCAAAAAACACTTGAGCATTTCCATCCGCAAGAACTTTAGTTAGCAAAACTTCTGAACAGTATGGTAAAAGAGTATGATATACGGAAGCTCCCCCTATAACAAATACATCATCAGCATCATAAGATTTGATTATACTAAATAAATCAGAAAGATTTTTAGCCAAAATAAAACCTTCTTTCTTGGCCGTTTCTTCATCTCCACTATCCCAAAGCACAATATTTATTCTATCTTTTAATGGTTTAGAATTTGGAAAAGATAAAAGTGTATTATACCCCATAATAACAACTTTATTCAAAGTTGTTTTTCTAAAAAATGCCATATCTTCAGGAAGTTTAAATAATAATGCGTTTTTACGCCCAATCCCCCAATTTATATCACAATTCAAAATAGCTTTCATATTTTTACTCCATCTTTTTCTTCCTTATCCATGCTGTAACATTTATCTGTTGACAAAAGTTAATAATACAAATCAAATAGCAACTTCAATATTATATTTTTCATTATTTGGATGATAATTCTTTAACTTAAAACTACTAAGTGTAAATTTATAAAAATCTGTTACACCTGTATCTATTTCAAATTCTGGAGCATCTCTTTTTTCATTATTGATGATTTTTTCAACTATTGAAATATGCCTATCATATATATGAGCATCTGCAATTACATGAATAAGTGTACCCACTTTAAGATTACTAACTTGTGCAAACATATAGAGCAATACCGCATATTGTACAACATTCCAATTATTTGCAGTTAGCATATCTTGACTTCTTTGATTTAAAATGCCATTTAAAACATCTCCTGTTACATTAAATGTCATGGAATAAGCACATGGATACAACCTCATTTCATTTAAATCTGAATGATTATAAAGATTGGTTAAAATACGCCTGCTGGATTTATTATTTTTTAAATCATAAAGCACTCTGTCCACCTGGTCAAACAACCCCTCTTTATACTTATGTTTTATCCCTAACTGATATCCGTAGGCTTTTCCAATACTTCCGTTCTCATCTGCCCAGCTATCCCAAATATGAGAATTTAAATCATGAATATTGTTTGATTTTTTTTGCCATATCCATAAAAGTTCATCTACCGCTGATTTAAAATATGTTTTTCTAATTGTCAATATAGGGAATTCCTGAGAAAGATCATATTTATTCACTATTCCAAATTTTTTTATCGTATGTGCCTCTGTTCCATCTTTCCAGTGTGCTCTAACATTCATATCCGTATCCCAAACGCCATAATTAAGTATTTCATTAACATTTTTTATAAATATTTCATCAGCCAAACTCATATTATTCCCTAATTAACAAACTCACTTTATAACAATTCTCTTTAAGTCTAATTATGTTTTTAAAGATGTAAATTCAAATACAGGTAAATATTTACCCTTATTTACCACAATATCAAAAATACACTTTTCCAAAACATATTGTTGTAAATAAAGTCCAGCTTCTTTAACTTTTACATCATATTCAGCTAATAAAGCTAAAATTCTTCTTATTTGAAATAATGTATAATTATTTACTGCTTCTCTATATATATTCTTATCTTTTGGAATTACTATAGGTTTTTCAGATAAAAAAAATGGAATACTTAACGCTTTTTCCAAACTTAAACCTGAATCAATTTGCCTACTTACAGAATGAGCTCTCCTGAAATACTGAGATAATCTAGATGGTACAAGTGTAATGTTTTCTCCAAATCTTAATAAATTCTGTAAACAAGATATGCTGTTTTCCAACTGGTTAGAAACAATATATGAAAACAAAGTAAAAAAACTTTCCTGTCTGGTATAAACCAAAAAATCATCTACATCTTCTGCTGTAATTTCATAGTTTGCTCCATACCCTTTTATAATTATGTAAGTAATAATCTGATTACATACACTTGTAAATTCTTGTATATTATTATCTATTCTTTCTATAATTGTATCACAAGCAGATAAAGTGATATTAAATTTATTCTTTTGAAAAAATTTCTTTATCCATTCAGTTTTTTTATTCTCAAACAACTCATAAAATTTCTGTACTTGATGTTTCTGATCAGAAAATGAATTCATTATATCAGAGCTGATATATAACTCACGACTTAAAATCAAAAGCACAGAATCAGGTGATGGATTCTTTATATATGCAGCTAAATTTTTTTGTTTGTTTTTTAATTTTATTTCCTGTGCTTCATCCAAAATTACAAGTTTTTTTTCAAAGAACATGTCCACAGTGGTAAGTGTGGAAAACATTTCATCTTCATAATCATCAAAAGCATAAAATTTAGATGTAGTAAAATTTCCTAAATTCTTGGTGAGAGAATTAATAAATTCCTGTTTAAGCCCATCTTCTGGCCCAAGCAGTAAATATACAGGATAAATCATAAAAATGATAATATACCTAAACAGTTCCAATTACTATATATTTACACTCTAACTTAGTAAATTTGATATCTGCTCTTTACTAAAACCTAATTCCTTTAATTTCTTAATAAATATTTTTTTTTCTTCTGTACGACCTTGATTTATAAGTTCAGCTTGTTTTTTTTCTATCTTATTTTCTTTAGCTTTAATTTCACTTTGTTTAGCTTTAATTTCACTTTGTTTAACTTTAATTTCATTTTGTTTAGTTTTGATTTCTAAATTTTGCTGCTCAATGTCATTTCTCTGTTGGTTAATGTTAAATCTTTCCCTCTCAATATCATTTTTCTGTTGCACTATATCATTTCTTTGTTGGTTAATATCAAATCTTTCTCTTTCAATATCATT
>CACYEI010000016.1 GCA_902773355.1 uncultured Spirochaetales bacterium | reverse complement strand
GATCCAGATGAAAAAAAGAAAAGAGTTTCATATGAAAAATTTAAAAATAACTGGACTGGCAATTTACTGTTTATAGAACCTGACAGTGATTTTAAGATAAAAGATAAAAGAACTAAATCTTTTATATGGGATTTTATGCCAATAATATTAAGGCATAAGAAGTTATTGGTTTACAGCATTATCTCATCTTTGATTATTTTAATAATAGGTTTAGGTAGTTCATTTTTTCAAAAGTACCTTTATGATGAGGTATTATTTACTAATGCCACATTCTCATTGAATACGGTATTTATTGGCATGTTATTACTAAAAATAACAACTATAATACTGGAAGCACTGAGAAGTATAATAGTTAGACATTTTTCATATAAAACAGATTTACAGCTAAATTTTTCATTTATACAGCATTTATTAAGATTGCCTGTTTCATTTTTTGAGAGCAGAAAAACAGGAGAAATATTATCTAGGTTATCAGATTTATCAGAGGTAAGGAGTACACTTTCATCTATAGCTATGTCAACATTAATAGATGTATTAATGGTAATAGTAGTAGCCCCTTTATTACTAATTTTCAGCTATCAGATTTTTTTGATATCAATAATTAGTGCAGTGATGATAGGAAGTCTAAGTTTAATATGTGTGCAGTATTACAAAAAGAAATATAGGAAATTAAAAGATGAAAATGCCGAGATTTTATCATATTTGGTAAATGCCGTAAATGGTGTAAACGTAATAAAGTCATTAAACAGTGAAGGAATGGTATTTAATGATTATGAGCAGAAACAGATGAAGGCTGTAAACATAAGTTGGAAGACAGAAGATTTTTCATTAAAGCATATGGTATTTAATAACATTGTAAACGTATTAACGGATTTATTAATTTTATGGATTGGTTGTAATTCAATATTAAACGGTACACTTACACTTGGAACAATGTTCTTTTTGATATCATTATCAGGTCTATTAATAAATCCACTTTTAGGTATAGCTACACTTCAATCATCTATACAGGAGGCTATGGTATCAGCAGAAAGGGTAGGAGAAATACTGAGTTTAGAGCAGGAAACAGAAAAGAAAGAACTCATAAAGAAAGAAATAAAAGGTGATATAGAATATAAGGAAGTATGTTTTCATTATGGTAGCAGGTCACAGATATTAAATGGATTAAGTTTTAAAATCAAAGCAGGAACTACAGTAGCATTAGTAGGTGGTTCAGGCTGTGGGAAAACAACAACAGTAAAACTTTTACTGAAATTTTATAAAGTTCAGAGTGGAAAGATATTAATAGACGGGAATGATATAGAAGATATAGATAGTTCAGTACTAAGAGAGCAGATAGGTTATGTAATGCAGGATACATTTTTATTTCCAGATACAGTTTATAATAATATAGCCATGCATAATGAAACATTTTCACTTGAAGATGTGGTTAAAGCTTGTAAGCTGTCAGGAATACATGAGTATATAGATAATTTGCCAGATAGATATTTCACTAAAATAGGAGAAAACGGTTGTTCTTTATCTGGCGGAGAAAAACAAAGAATAGCTATAGCTAGAGCACTTATAAAAAAACCATCTATAATAGTTTTGGATGAAGCCACAAGTAATTTGGATTATAAAAGTGAAAACAGGATACATACTCTTATAGAGCATCTTAAAGCTGACGGAGTAACAGTAATAATTATATCACACAGAAAAGCAACCATAGAAAATGTAGATAATGTTTTATTTTTAAAAGATGGAAAAGTTTCTGATTATGGTTCTCATCATGAATTACTAAGCAGTAATAAATTATATAAAGAGTTCTGGTTAGGAAAAGAAGATGAAGTTAATTAGGTATGATGAGTTAAAATATAGCTACATATTCTTTAATCAGAAACCATGCAGGGCAATATATGGTTTTATTATAACTATAATAATTATTATTTCAGCATTTATAGTATGGAGTTTGGTGTTTGAGTTAGATGATATAGTGACAGGAGATGTAATATTGCGTCCTGTATTAAATGTATCAACTGTAAGAACAGAATACACAGGTGGGGTAGTCTATATAGGATATGAAGATAATGGATTAGTTAAAAAAGATGAAACATTACTTATACTTGATACTAGTATTTTAAAGAAAGAACAAGAGAAAATAGAAACAAGACTAGCTTCAAATAGAATAGAGCAGAAAATTTTAAATACTTTAATACAGGTGATAAAGGCAGAAGATTTAAGCATGGTATCAGAAGAAGACAGGGCATATTCAAGATGCGTGTCTTATATATCTGAGTTAGATAGGCTAAAAAAGGTAGTGGAGAATTCGGAAAGTCAGTATAGGAGAGAAGAAAATAAAAGCACTATGGTGAAAGTTGGTAGTACTATAGAAGATTTAAAGAATGTATATGAACAAAGTAAACTTAATCTTAAGGCATTTAAGAATGATTCAGATTATCAGGCTAAATCAGCATTATTAAATCTTAAGACAGAGGAAGAAGTATTGGTTAGAGATATGGAAAATGTTTTAAAAGAGATAAGTAAATCAGAAATAAAAGCTCCCTTAAGTGGAAAAGTTTTAAGTTTGAAAAAGCTGAATACAGGGGATACAGTGTTTTCAACAGAAGAGATACTGCAGATAATACCAAATGATACAGAAGAACTGAAAGCTGAAATAATAGTGAGGGCTGAAGATATAGCTAGAGTAAGTGTTGGTAATGAGATTAGGATAAAACTTAATGGATTGTCAGTGGCTAGGTATGGATACAGTGAAGCTAAGGTTATATCTATATCACCAGATTATAAAATGGTTTCAGATGGTAGTTTGGGGTTTACAGTTTATGGGCAGATAAAAGATACTGAGCTAAAAACAAGAAGAGGTGAAAAGCTAAGTCTTAAAGTGGGATTAATAGGTACTGCTAAAATAGTTGTAGGACATGAAAAAGCATATATGATGCTTCTAAGAAAATTGGATTTTGTAATATGAAAAAATCAATAGTATTTTTTATAATTCCATTATTCTGTCTGAACGTTTTTGCAGTAGATATGAAAAGTTTATTAAGGTTATCTGTGAATAATAATTCAGATATAAGAGCAGCTAG
>CACYEI010000015.1 GCA_902773355.1 uncultured Spirochaetales bacterium | reverse complement strand
GTATCAAAAGATGATACCTTTTTATTCATATATTCTGGTCATGGTCAGACAGAAGATAATGGGGTTATATGTTTAACTGCTAAAGACCCTAAATCTGGGGAGGATTACCATGAACTAGAACAAATTAAAATGACTGAAATATTTGACATTATAGATAGCTTCCCCTGTAACAGCATAATAATAGCAGACTGCTGTTATTCAGGTACACTTACTGAAAAGTATCCAGAACAGACAAACACTTTTTCAGATGCTTTTTCAAATATGTTTAAAAAAACAGATTTTAAACATATATCTGTTTTAGCTGCATCCAAGAACCAAGAACAATCATATGAAGGATCAATCTCTACAGATTATTCACACGGCTATTTTACATACATGCTGCTTAAATGCTTAGATTGGGATCACAGTAAAGGTCAGACCCTAATAACAATAAATGGAGAAGAAAGAAAACTGGTTGGCAGTTTATCTAAGGTTCCAAGCAGAACTTCAATTTCTGAAATCTATTCTCAAATGTTATATTTAAAAAATGAAATAAAAGAAGTGCCTTCTCTTTTCAGCAATCAGAATCCAACTTTTACATTTGGTGTTCAAGATGCAATTCTGATTCCATAATCTATCCAGTAAACAAATTTACTTTACAAACTAAATGTATAGGGTTTAAAATGACAAATTGGGGCTGTAAAGCCTTATAAGATAACCCCATTTGGAGGAAAGTAATGGCTAATGTATCACTAAGACACATTTACAAAATCTATGATGGTGGAGTTAACGCAGTTAAGGACTGTAATATAGAAATAGAAGATAAAGAATTTGTAGTTCTGGTAGGTCCTTCTGGCTGTGGAAAATCTACTACACTTAGAATGGTAGCAGGTCTGGAAGATATTTCAAGTGGAGATCTCATGATAGATGGTGTACGCATGAACGATGTCCCACCTAAAGACAGAGATATAGCAATGGTATTCCAGAATTATGCCTTATACCCACACATGACCGTGTATGAAAACATGGCTTTTGGTTTAAAGATAAGAAAGTATGATAAAGCTGAAATAGACAAAAGAGTCAGAGAAGCTGCTAGAATACTTGATATAGAAGAACTTCTGGAAAGAAAACCTAAAGCCCTTTCTGGAGGTCAAAGACAGCGTGTAGCCGTAGGAAGAGCCATAGTAAGACAACCTAAAGTCTTCCTGTTTGATGAACCTTTATCAAACCTAGATGCTAAACTTAGAGTTCAGATGAGAGCTGAAATTTCAGGTCTTCACCATAGATTACAAGCTACAATGATATATGTAACACATGATCAGGTAGAAGCACTAACCATGGCGGATAAGATAGTAGTAATGAAATTAGGAATAGTTCAGCAGATAGGAACTCCTATGGAATTATATAATGAGCCTGATAATAAATTTGTTGCTGGCTTTATAGGTTCTCCACCTATGAATTTTATGACAGTTAAAGTTGAAGGTAATGGCTCTGATATATGCATTAATGAGGGGAGTTTTTACCTGAAAGTAACAGAGAGACAGGCAGAATTCTTAAAACAATATATAGGACAGAATGTAACATTTGGAATTAGACCGGAAGATGTTTCATTTACAAATTTAAAAGAAGCAGGAAAAACAATAGATGGAAAAATTTCTGTAGTTGAACCACTAGGTTCTGAAACAAATGTGTTTTTAACTACTCCATCACATCAAATAACAGGAAGGATAGAACCTACTGTCAGTGTTTCTGTTGGAGATGAAATTTCTCTAATTCCAAACATGGAAAAAGCTAAATTCTTCAATTTAGAGGATGAAAAAGCTATTAGATAAAAATATATTCTATAATTAGTAGAAAGGTAGAAGCTTAAATTAGTCTTCTACCTTTTTTATTATTAAATTTATTGTAAATAACCAAGTTTTTCTTTAATATTCTTCAAATATGAACAAAACAAAAAACTCAGCTTACTCTACTAACATGCTTTATTCAGATGTGTTTGATTTAATAGGGCATACTCCATTATTTGAATTAAAATACATACAGAATAAATATAACTTAGAAGCCAAAATATTATGCAAACTTGAATGTTTTAATCTAACAGGTTCAGTGAAAGATAGAACTGCCATGGCTATGATTTCAGATGCTGAAAAAAAAGGGCTTCTTACTAATGGCTCTACTATTATAGAACCTACTTCTGGGAATACAGGTATAGCGCTTTCTGCCATAGGTAAAGCAAAAGGCTATAATGTGACTATAGTTATGCCTGAAACATTTTCTTATGCTAGAAGAATGATGATAAAATCTTATGGGGCTAATTTGGTTTTAACAGACGGAAGTAAAGGAATGTTAGGAGCTGTGGAGGAAGCTATAAAATTATCTAAAGAAATAAAAAATAGTTTTATACCTGACCAGTTTAACAATGAATCAAATCCAAAAATTCATTATCTGACAACAGGTCCAGAAATATGGAATGATACTGACGGGCAGATAGACTATCTTATTTCAGGTGTAGGTACTGGTGGAACCATTACAGGAGTTGGAAGATATTTAAAAGAAAAAAACCCAAATATTAAAATTATAGCTGTAGAACCTTTTGATTCCGCTGTACTCTCTGGAAATAAAGCAGGAAAACATGCAATTCAGGGAATTGGTGCTGGCTTTATCCCATCTGTTTTAGATACTAAAATATATGATGAAATTATACGTGTAAAAAATGAAGAAGCGCTAAACCTTTTCAATGAAATAAACGCAAATACTGGCTTATCCATAGGAATCTCTTCTGGAGCTGCAGTCTATGCAGCCATAAACATAGCTGAGAGAAAAGAAGCAAAAGGAAAAAATATTGTTGCTATAATGCCTGATTCTGGTGACAGATATATTAATCTAGATAAAAAGAATGAATAGACAAATAATAAAAGATGAAAAAACATACAACATTAAAGTAGATGATGTAATAAAAACAGTCAGCCTTTTTAAAGACATTCTATATCCAGAAAAAGAATTAAAACCATCATGTCTAAAAAGAAAAATAAGAAAATTCAGATTTTTATTAAACAGTATCTTAAAGAGAATTGACTTAAATTATACTTATATAACAGAAAAAATAATTTGTAAAATTCCATATTTAATGGAAATGCTAGATAAAGATATACTGTCAATATATAAAGGAGATCCTGCGGCAAAGACCAAGTTTGAAATCATATG
>CACYEI010000014.1 GCA_902773355.1 uncultured Spirochaetales bacterium | reverse complement strand
AACTTAAACCTTCTCCATTTCTGTCTTACCCATAATTCCCTGAGGTTTTACAAGCAGAATAACTATCAATACAGCAAATGCTATAGCATCTTTAAAACTGGTAGGAATACCTAAAACAGCTACGCCAAAAGTTTCCAAAAGTCCTAAAATCAAACCGCCAACCATAGCACCGCTTATATTGCCTATACCACCTACTACAGCAGCAACAAAGGCCTTCAGTCCAACCATGGTACCCATGGTAGCATAGACCTTAATATCAAGGGAAATAAGAATACCTCCACATGCTGCTAAAGCACTGCCAAGCCCAAATGTCAGACTTATAATTCTATCTGAATTAATACCCATAAGCATGGATGTTTCCTGATCTAAACTACATGCCCTCATGGCCTTTCCCAGTCTGCTTTTATTAACAAATATGCTTAAAACCGCCATCATAAGAGAAGCTACAACCAATATCAGAATCTGATGTGGTGTAATGGACACTCCTCCAATTGATATTGGATTATTTGTAAATGGATAGTCCAGTTTTCTGCTCTGTGTTCCAAACATCCATGCCGCTAAATTACTTAAAATAAAAGATACACCTATGGCAGATAATAAAGGAGCCAAACGTGTAGCTTTTCTTAGAGGCTTATATGCAAACTTTTCTATAGCCATTCCTAAAACAGCAGAAAAGCACATACTGAAAAGCATGGCTAAAAGAAAAGAAAACAGCCACCACGGACCTACAGATGAACTCCCCCTAAGAAAATTGAAGCAAAATAGACCTACATAAGCTCCTACCATTAGAATGTCACCATGAGCAAAATTGATAAATTTTAAAATGCCGTAAACCATGGTGTATCCTAAAGCTATTAATGCATATATGCCACCTAAAGTTATACCGTTAACAAAATGCTGAAAAACAGCGGAAACTGACCCCATTTAATTATTTTCCCTTTTTATTGAATCTCTTTATAATTTTTTTAATCAATATTTTATTTAATCAATTTTCACCAAACTATTATTTCTAACTGTATATGAACCCATATACTGGACAGAATCAAGAGTAGTTCCTGTTACAGTATAAACTCCCTGATAAGCTACTATATCTCCGTTAGCTTCAAAATTTATTAGCCCCTGTACACCTTTAAAATCTTTTATTTTTGCTAAACCATCTCTAATATTTTTTCTGTCAGTGCCTGATGTTTTAATAACTTCTGCCATAATATATGCAGCATCATAAGCATTTGTAGCAAAAATATCAGGAACCCAGTTATAACGACTGTTAAAACTATTATAAAAATAATCATATGAAGAAGATGCTTCTGACTTAGGAGAGCCAAAATAAACTATACCCTTAGTATATGGCCCTGCCAGTTTAAATATTTCAGGATTTGTAAATCCATCACCTGATAGAAACGGGATATTTATTCCAAGCTGTGAAGCCTGCTCCAGTATCTGTGCAGTTTCTGTATAGTAATCAGGGATATATATGGCTTCAGGATTATAACCTTTAAGATTAGTAAGCTGTGTTTTAAAATCCTTATCTCCCACCATACAGGTTTCTACTGCCACTATTGTACCGCCACGTTTTTCAAAAGCCTGTTTCATGCCTTCATAAAGTCCCTGTGAATAATCATTTTTAGCATATAAGACAGCTATTTTTTTATAGCCAAGCACGTCTGCAAAATAGTAGCCAGAAACTTCTCCCTGAAGTCCGTCTGATGGTGTAGTTCTAAAAACATAATCACCCACCTCAGTTATATCCTTATGTGAAGCAGAAGGAGAAATTATAACCATACCATCTTCCTGAGCTTTTGACGCTACAGCAAATGTTTCTCCTGTCAAAATAGGTCCTATTATACAGCATACCTTATCTGTATTAGCCAGTTTTTCATAAGCAGCTAAAGCCTTTTCAGACGAACCCTCACTGTCTTCTGAAACAATTACAACTTTTTTACCGTTTATTCCACCTTCAGAATTTATATTATCAAATGCTAGCTGGACGGCCTGTAAACATCTGACTCCGTATTCAGCTGTATCTCCTGTAAGAGGTCCAATAAATCCAATCTTGATTTCAGATCCTGAAGATTCCTTATCTCCAAAAGCAAAAACCAATGATGAACTGAGAAAAACCAACAACATGACAAATAACAATTTTTTCATACATTTTCTCCAAAAAAAATAAAAAAAATAATTCAAAATTATGCAAGATAACTTTTAATTATACAATACTGAAAATTTATAAAGTACGTCCTACATACATATATAACTGCTGTTTAGAAACAGAATATGAAAAGTTTCTTCCATGTGGACATATCATAGCATCCAGTTTAAAGACCTTATCCAAAAGACTTTTTGCAGTAAAGGAATCTATCTTATCTCCAGCTTTAATAGCGCTGTGGCAAGCTAAAACTGCAAAAATTCCTTTTTTTATAACTTCTATATCTCCTGTAGAAGATTTTATATATTTAATTATATCATCTTCTTCATTTTTACAAGCAGAAGGTACAGACAGAAGTTCCCATACCATAGGCTGTACCCTGGCTATCATAATTCCAAAATCTTGATAAATGAAACTACTATTCATTAAAAATTCGTCTGTACTTTTATCTGTTTCAAACCTATGTGGAACTAAGAGATTCTGAATACTTTTTTTACTAGAAATAAGCTCTTCATATAAAATTCTTTCATGTGCTGCATGTTGGTCTATAAACAAAACTGAATCTGATATTTCAACTACAAGAAAAGTATCAAAAACTTGTCCCAGATATTTATAATCAAACTTACCATCCTTTGATAAATTTAGATCATTAGCCTTTAAATCCGACTTCAGCACTTCTTTAGCTTTTTCAAACCAGTTATCACTCTTAGGTTTAAACTCACTATAACCAAGGTTTTTACTTGTACCATAAACACTACTATCATTACGGGGGTAAGTATTATAGTTACCATTTTTGTGTGGTTCACTTACATAAAAAAGACTTTTTTCACTTGTCCTATTGTTGTCTATGGTATTATCCACATTTTTATTTGTAGTCATCTGACTACGTATTATTTCCATGTTTTTTCTTCCTATGGACATAAGGTAATTTCTTATCATCTGAGAAAGAAGACTGGTAACCTGATTTTGATTCCTAATTTTACATTCACGTTTTGCAGGGTGAATATTAAAATCCACTAAAGATGGATCCAAATTTATAAAAACATAAAAAAAGGGGAAAGCCCCACCAGGTAATGATTCAGAGTATGAATTAGTAATTACCTGAACTAATGGAAAAGAGTCTATTACTCTATTATTAATAAAAATTTTAATCTGAGATCTGTCCCTTTTATAGTAAGAAGAAGTAGAACTCACAGCATACATTTTAACAGTGTCAGCATTTGTTGACATTTCATAATAATAATCTTTATTAAAGGATTTATCCAAAGCCATAATCTCTAAAGCCCTAGACAGTTTATTTCCCTTTGGAAGAAAAATTTCCAAATTTCCATCTTCATAATATAAAAAATCAATTTTCTCAAAACCTAGAGCTTTTTCAAGAAAAATTTTTTTACACAAAGCTCCTTCAGAAGTAGGCCTTTTCAAAAACTGTTTTCTAGCTGGTATAATATCAAATAAACCTTCCACTTTAACTAAAGTACCTTCATTTACAGAAGACGGTACACCATCATGTATTTTACCATTATCATTTACCACGGTGTATCCATCAGAACTAATACTCAGTCTAGATACAGAAGCTATACTGTACAATGCCTCACCTCTGAATCCCATGGTTTTTAATTTATACAAATCTTCAATATTTTCTATCTTACTTGTAGCATGACTTTCAAAAGCCAAGTGTATTTGTTCTTTATTTATCCCACATCCGTTATCCTGAACAGATATGGTTTTTATTCCACCATCTTCCAAATAAACGCTTATCTTATCTGCTCCTGAATCTATGGCATTATCCAGTAGCTCTCTCAGTACTCCAGACGGGTTTTCTACCACTTCTCCTGCTGAAATACGCCCCGCAGTAATTTTATTAAGTTTTTTTATATCTTTTCTTTCCATTTTAACCTCTGTTTATGCTACAATGAGAAAAATCATGGGCATTAAAAACATGTTCACGTATTCTTTTATCTATATGACTTAAATCCCTGATTATTGGTTTCAAATCCGCTCTGACATTTACCGCATCATAAGGACATACGGGTTTTACCACAGGTAAATCATATACATCAGACAGTCTTTTTATAAGTGATTCATGTATATTTATTAGTGGTCTTATTATATATAATTGTCCGTTAAAAAATTCCTGAATTGGATTCATGGTTGAAAAATCAGATCTGAAAAATAAATTCATCATGGTAGTTTCAACTAAATCATCTAAATGATGCCCCATGGCAATAATTTTATACTTTTCTTCATTAGCTAATTCAAAAAGAATCCTTCTTCTATTTCTGCTACATAGATAACAATTAAAATCTTTTACAGAATTTAAAGAGAATTGGCTTTGATTAATAATTTTAAAATCAATATCTAATAAATCAAAATATTCTTCAAGTTTAGGTTTAAAACTTTCTTCTATAGGGTGCTCTGTCCAGTCTATCAAAACTGCTTTTAAATTATAATTCACTGGTAGCCACTTACGTCTTAAAGAAAGTGCCAGTGCTAAAGATAAGGAATCCTTTCCTCCTGATACTGCTAAAAGCACATTTTCATCAGCTCTTATCATGTCAAATGAATTTATTGTTTTTCCCACCGCTTTTATAAAACGCATTACATAAGGTGGAATATCCCCGTTAATTAGATTTTTATATGAAAGTTTAATATTTTCAGTTCCCACAATTTTATAATTTTAAAAAAATTTTCATATATTCTCAATTATTATCATAAAATTACCATTTCTATACAGACTTTAATTATCAGCTACAGGTTAATTACACTCTGATAAAATAACCAATAAATAATATAAATATATAGCTAAATACAAATTTAACTGGTTTTAAGGCTTAATAACATATTACTACTATAAAAATTAACTTAATTTAAGTAAAGATTTAACATTTTTTTAAAATTTTTCAATTATTCTCTTGCATTATTGAAAAATATTTTTATAATAATATGTTATGAAAAGGTTAATTTTATTTTTATTTTTTGTTT
>CACYEI010000013.1 GCA_902773355.1 uncultured Spirochaetales bacterium | reverse complement strand
ATTAAAGGTGGCATTTATCATAAACTTCAAATTGAGATGACTTATAATTCTAATCACATAGAAGGTTCTAAATTAACACATGATGAATAATGTTTATACAGATGGAAGTGGTGTTGATGACTATAATTGTAGTCACATAGAGTTTGAAACTCAACAGTATGGTTTTCATACTGGGGATGGAAAGGGGCATTTTTTCTTACTTTATGCATCTAAAATTGATGATGTTCTTGGAGGAGATTTTTGCTTGTTATCTGCTGAAGAGTGGAACTATCTTATGAAGAATTCAATCAGTGGTTTTGGTACGGCCCGAATTGGTGGTGTTTTAGGTTTTGTGATATTACCATTATCATGGTCATTACCAGAAGGGTGTACGTTTCAATTCCATAGAGAAAGTAGCTACAATATTGAAACGTGGTCAAAAATGGAAGCTAATGGTGCAGTTTTCTTACCTGCGGCAGGCTCTTATTATAATGGTTCTATTAATGATGTTGGTAAAAAAGCGGAGTACGCTAGTTCCACGAAGCTCAATGATTACTATGGTTCCAAAGCGTTTTCCTTTGATTGTTCTGAAGCTAGTGGTTGGTATTATTTTGATGATGACTGGTATGATGATAGTCATTCTCTACGCCTTGTGGTTGTTAAGTAGGGTAGAACTAAGTCCTTATAATTTTTAACACAAAGTATTTTTTAAGGTAGGAAGCTTAATCAAGCTACCTACCTTTTTATATGAGAATTGTTCATTAGGTTTGATTTAACGTGATTCAATGCAAAATATTGACGAAGTAATGATTGTGTCATTATTAAAATTAAACTATGAATAACAATCTAGCTACATCATCGTTTACCAATTTAAATATTAGAATTGATAAAGAAATCAAGAAATCTGCAGAGGATATTTTTACTGAAATGGGAATGAATATGACAACAGCGGTTACAATGTTTCTCAAACAGACTGTAAGAGATAGACGGTTTCCTTTTGTTGCAGATTTAAATGGGTACAATTCTGAAACTATACTTGCAGTTGAGGAGGGGAGAAGAATTGCCAATGATTTAAATGTACCAGGATATAAAGATATTACAGATTTAAGAAAAGCACTTGAAGTATGAGATATACTGTCAAATTTATGACCAGGTTCAAAAAGGGTTTAAAATTGGCTAAAAATACGGGAGAAATATAGAAGCTTTATTTGAAGTTGTAGAAATGCTAGCAAATAATGAGAAACTCCCTGAGAAATATAAAGATCATGCGTTAAAGAATATGGGTGGAGTTAAAGAATGTCATATACAGCCTGATTGGATACTCTTATATGAATATTTTGATAATATTCTTGTATTAGTCTTAAACAGGTTGGGAACACATTCAGAACTGTCTTTATAAGATGAAAAACAAAATAATGGAATAATATAAAATTTGAAATAATTCAAACTTATATAAATACTTTAAATCATTTAATTCTGTAGTAAATGTTATATATAATCAAATCTGCTCAGAATATGGCTTTAAAAGTGTAAATAGTTTTATGGACCATTAACATAAGTTACTTTATTAGAAAAAATATTATTATTTCTTTAATTTATGATATAATTTAATGTATAGAGGTTGTAATATGAATATGCAAACTATAACTATAAAAATTCCAGTTTCAATGGTTAAATATACAGATGTGCAAAAAGAGAGTGAAAAGCTTATGCGCAATGCAATGATTTTATTTCCGTATATTCAAAATGAATCTATATCACATGGAAAAGCTGCACAAATTCTTGGAATAAACAAATTAGATTTGATAGCTTTATATAGTACTTTAGGTATTCCTTACCTTAATCAAACTAAAGAAGAACTTGAAAATGATATTGCTGTTTTAAAAAATATCAGAGGTTTTTCTGTATGACAATAATTTCAGACACAACTCCTATTATCTCACTTATTAAAATAAATTGTTTGGATTTGCTTCGAAAATTATTTGGGAAAGTAGCTATTCCAGAAGCAGTTTACAGGGAACTTACTACAAATATTTTATTTAAAAATGAAGCGGATATTATAAAAAGTTCAAATTTTTTGGAAATAGTATCAGTAAAGAACAGAAAGGCTTAAGAAGTTTTGCAAGTAGCTAGTGGTTTAGATGATGGTGAAAGTGAAGCAATTATTCTTGCTGATGAACTAAATTCAGATGTACTTATAATTGATGAACGTAAAGGAAGAAAAGTAGCTGAAAAATTAGGTATAAAGATTGTAGGTACAATTGGCGTTTTACTTCAAGCTCATAATGAAAAAATGATTACAACAGTGGAAGTAAAAGAATATCTTAATCAACTAAAAAATAGCAACATACGTTTAAGTGATTTGCTCATACAGGAGATATTATCTTTACTATGAGAATTAGTTTTTCAAATTTAATATTGTCCTATGAAATGAACATTTTCTATATTTTTTTTATAGCGTTAAATTTAATTTTAAAAAGAAATTATAATTTATTACAAATAACATAATTATAAGCGTGGAACAGTGACTAATACTAATATATCAAAACTGATACAGAATTGAAGCAATCAATGAAATTATTATTTGATGATTTTAATTTAATATATCATTATACTGTTATAATGTTTCTTAAATGTACAGTTAGTTAAGATGACATTTTAATTTAAAGATTTAATTTAAATATTGAAATAATTCAAACTTATACAAGTACTTTAAATCATTTAGTTCTGTAGTAAATGTTATATATAATCAAATCTGCTCAAAACGTGGCTTTAAAAGTGTAAATAGTTTTATGGACTTATTGAAGCAACAACATCTTTCACTGCAGAGAATTGTATTGTTGGTGATGGTTTAGGGGAAGACTATGTTTATTCTTCTTTGGCTAGTATTGCTAATTCAAAGACTGGACTTACTGCTGTAGCAAAAGAAAAAGACGGAACTGCTTATATTCCAGCAGATTCAGTTGTAATAAAAAATCCTAAAACACAAAGTAGCATAGCTTATCTTCATACAGATAAATTGACAGTTGGAAACTCTTCCAGTAGTAGTGTCAACCTTAGTGTAAGAAATTTAGTTTTAAGTGGTGCTAGTGGAAGCAGTGTAGTATATGAAGGATATTATCCTAATTTTGTCCATAGCGGGGCAGGAGAGTTGACAATAAATGGTGGAACTTTTACTGTTTATGGGACCACTTCTGATAGTGGTTTTGGAGAAATTAATAATCTATTAGGTATGGTTGGAAACAGTGGAAATATAATAATAAATAGCCGTCCAAAGGCTATTGGGTCTGATGGTTGGGAAGTAATTGAGCTACCCACTTCATTCACTTTTTCAGACCTTTCCTCAAGTAGTGCAAAGGCTACATTGAACTTTAACTATAATTAACTTGATTCTGGAATTGTTGTAGGAGGTTGGAAAGCAAATTCAGCTGAAACTGGACTTTATTTTGGTAAAGGTTTAGCTGTAAATGGTAATTTTTTAGTAAAGTTGGGTGCTACTCTTACTACTAATAAGGATCTGAATACTGATACAGTAAACCATGTATATAAATTAAAGTCAGATAATAAATATACCAATAGTATATCAGAGGTAAATTCAGAAACTAATTATGTTTATGGAGTTCTAGTAGATATAACATTCCATAGTACTGATCCTGTGTTCAAAGTTGAAAAGACTTTTAACTATAATACAGCTATTACTCTTCCAACTGCTGAAGACATGGGAATACTTAAGGATAAGTATGAAGTTGACTATTGGACAGCTTCATCAACAAGCACGGAAAAGCTATATGATAATGGAGTGTCAAATGTCAAGTTTACTGAAGATATGGAATATATGCCCACTGGAAAAAAATCAATTGTTTTAAGTAATGCTGTAACTGTGGATTCAGGAAAAGCAATAATTTCTAATATTCCTATTTATGTGTATTCTTCCAGTACATGTGACGGAGATCCAATTGTTGATGTAAGTACTGAAAATAATTCTGTGAAAGATTGGGTCTACTATTACTTGAATAACACTGGTGCCACCGTTTATGTTAAAGGTTATTATGTTGATGGGCAGGAAATTGATGGAATTGAATCATATAATATAGTTCAAGAAGATATACTTGATGATTATAATGATGGAACAACTGATTATATAGAAAACAGAATAGGTAATGCGGTTGTAAAAGAAATAGCCATTTTTAATTCTACAGATAGGTATTATATAGGTCATGGAAATTCCTCTTATCCTTATAAAATGTTTTTATGTACTAATCCTGCAGAAGGAATATGGGAATGGCAGAGTATTTCAGATAAGCCGTCAGGGAAAACAGTCAGATGGGAGTATGAATCTTTTACTTTTGAATAAAATCTTAGGTGCTGCATTTTGCAGCACTTTTTTTTAATTTTTTATATTATGACAATACTCTCCAGGTGTTTATATAATTGTTTTTCTGATAGACATTTATCCGACTTGATGAATTGACTGAATTTATATGTAGTGTTAGATTGTTTCAATCTGAGGTGTTTATGAAAATGTTTCTGAAAAAAAATATATTTGTATTATCTGTAATTCTTTTAGTGGTTTTTTCATTTGCTTCCTGTGTTTCTTCAACTGGTATAAACAGTGTGTTGGGAGTTTGGAAGGCAGAAACTACAGATGATTATTCACATGTACTTACATTAACTGAAAATGGTAAATATGCATATGAGAATTATTATAAAGATGAATTAGAATATGCAGAATTTGGTGATTATGAAAATGATGAAAACGGAATAATAATAGATGATTCATATTATGATTATTCTGTACTAAATAAAATACTTCACATTGAACACTTTAAAGGTTATGAAGATATTACGTTTAAACGCACATCTAGGATAGCTAGAAGTTCAGTTTCTTCCAGTAAACTTAAAGGTGTATGGAATTTCTCCAGTGGAATTGTAGGTTTTACTGGTAGTTTTATGATCTATATGGGTAGAGGTGGATCCTATGGTAATTATAAGATAGAAGAAGGAAACATATTAGTTGATTTCAGTGAAATACCTTTTCTGATCATAAATAATAAACTTTATTTGGATGATTCTGATTACTTTTTAAATTCTGGTGAAGTCTGTATTTTGGAAAAACAAACTGAAGCTGGAATGGATAATACTTCATATGATATTTTGGTTAATAATAATCCATGGCATTTAATTGACACTGGAGATGGTAATTATCATTATATTTATAATTTTGATAGTAATGGGAAGTATAATATGAATTATTATTCTGATACAAATGATGATTCAGGAAATGTTTCTGGAACTTTTGAATTTAGTTCTCATACAGTTAAACTATCTGATAGCTCTGATTTGGCATATGCTGTTATAGACATGACACCATTTATGTTTACAATTTGATTTTTTAGAAAATTCAATTTATTGAGATTTAATTTGTAAATATTTTCAGTGTAAACATTTAAAAATGACAAAAATATAAAGGGAAAAAATGGACAAGTCTTCTAGAGAAAAAAAGATAGTAAGAACAGGTATTCTTGGGATGGTGGCCAACTTCTTCTTAGCAGGATTTAAAACTGCTGTAGGTCTTATCTCCAATTCCATTTCCATAGTATTGGATGCAGTGAACAATCTTACGGATTCCCTGTCTTCTGCTGTAACAATTATTGGTATAAAAATGGCTGGGAAAACACCTGATAGAAAGCATCCGTTTGGTTACGGCAGGATAGAATACTTTAGTGCCTTAATAATTGCAGGTATAGTTTTATATGCAGGTATTTCATCCATGGTAGAATCAATAAAAAAAATTATTTCACCAGAAACACCTGATTACAGTTTGATATCTTTGGTTATTGTTTTTATAGCTGTTCTGATAAAGATATTTCTTGGTATACATTTTCAGAAAGTAGGAAAAAATACTAATTCAGAATCACTTGTGAATTCTGGTAAAGATGCTTTAATGGATAGTATTATTTCTGCTTCAACTTTAATTACTGCCATAATTTTTGTTATAACAGGTTTAGCGTTAGAAGCATATTTGGGTGTCATTATTTCTCTTCTAATAATCAGAACTGCCATTTCAATGCTGAAAGAAACCGTTTCAGAATTATTAGGTGAAAGTACAAGTGTAGAAACAGCCAAGCAGGTAATAGATTTGGTTTGTAGTGAAAAAGAAGTAGATGGAGCCTATGATTTGGTTCTGAATAACTATGGTCCAAATTCTTTTAGAGGTTCTGTTCATATTTCTGTAAATGATTATTTAACAGCAGATGAAATAGATCTTCTTCAGAGAAGAATAACATCTAAGGTATATGAGAAAACAGGAATTATACTTAATGCCATAGGTATTTATTCCAAGAATACCAAACATGATGATTCTTATGAAAAAGAACAGCTGTTAAGGAAAAACTTATCTGATATAAGTGAGATAACTCAAGTCCATGGATTTTATATAGATGTAAATTCTAAAACAGTAAGATTTGATGTTGTTATAAGTCTGGATTGTAAAAACAGAAATGAAATTTATTTGGAAGCTGTGAAAAAGGCAGAATCATTGTTTAATGGCTATCAAATAACAGCTGTATCAGATATCAGTTACACGGATTTACTAGACTCAAAAGATTTTAAGTAATAATCTTACTACTAAAGGATTAAAAGAATTAGTTATAAAGGAATAGATAATGAGTGATGAAATAAAAAAAGAAACAGAAGACAAAAATATAGATAAACTGTTAAAAACCAGATGTGTTTTAATTTCAGGTGAAATTAACAAAGATTTAGCTGATAAGGTAATTAAAGATTTATTGATTTTGGATAATGAATCAAATGATAATATTAAAATTTTTCTAAATTCACCTGGTGGTGATGTTGATTCAGGTTTTGCCATTTTTGATATGATAAGATTTATAAAATCAAAGGTGTTGATTATAGGTATGGGATTAGTGGCTAGTGCTACTGCTTTAATTCTGCTTTCTGTACCTAATGATAGGAGAGTAGGGCTTCCAAATTCTTCATATCTTATACACCAGCCGTTAAGTGAGATGAAAGGAAACGCTACTGAGATTGAAATACATGTCAGACAAGTTGAAAAATTAAAGAAAAAGATAAATGAAGTAATATCAAGTCAAACAGGGAAGAATCTTTCACAGGTTGAAAAAGATACTGACAGGGATTTTTGGTTAGATGCTGAAGAAGCTGTAAGATACGGTTTAATAAGTAAAGTGATTAATTCCGTTTCTCAGCTATAAATAGGGCTATAAAACTGCTGTTCAGTTTGATAAAGCAAAAAAATAAGAAGGAATAGATTATATATGGCAGAAAATAATTCAGTGCATTGGGCAGATATTTATGCAGATAAGATAATCAGAGAAAAAGGTGATAAGGATATATATACCTGTGCTTCTGGGATAACTCCGTCTGGAACTGTTCATATAGGAAATTTTAGAGAAATTATTTCAGTTGATCTGGTATGTAGAGCACTTAAAAGAAAAGGAAAAAAAGTCAGATTCATATATTCATGGGATGATTATGATGTATTCAGAAAGGTTCCAAAGAATATGCCTAATACGGAACTATTAACTGAATATTTACGTAAGCCTATAACATTGGTTCCTGACACTACAGAAAAATCAGAAAATTATGCTAGAGCTAATGAAGTAGATGTAGAGGAAAAACTCCCAATTTTAGGAATTAACCCTGAATATCTTTATCAGGCTGAACGCTATAGGAATAATATTTATGCAGAACAGATAAAGATTGCACTTATGCATAAAAGTGAAATTATAAAAATACTTAATCAGTACAGAACAGAAATGCTGGATGATTCATGGTGGCCAGTATCTATTTTTTCCAGATTTACTGATAGGGATAATACTACCGTTCTGTTTTGGGACGGTGAATATGGTCTAACTTATAAAGACAATGATTTGAATAAAGAAGACACCATAGATTTTAGATATACACCATATGCAAAACTTCACTGGCGTATAGATTGGCCCATGCGTTGGGTTTTTGAAAAAGTGGATTTTGAACCGGCAGGTAAAGATCACCATAGCCAAGGGGGAAGTTTTGATACTTCCAGAGAAATAGTAAAGCTATTTGGTGGAGAAGCTCCCGTTTCATTCAGATATGATTTTATTTCTATAAAAGGCAGAGGTGGGAAGATTTCTTCATCTTCTGGAGAAGTTATAAGTATTTCAGATGTGCTTGAAGTATATACTCCAGAGGTTACAAGATTTCTTTTTGCAGGAACCAGACCAAATACAGAATTTGCCATATCATTTGATTTGGATGTGCTGAAAATTTATGAAGATTTTGATAACTGTGAAAGGCGTTACTTTGGCCTTTTACCTGTTAATGAGAAAAAAGCAGAAAATGAAAGAAGAATTTATGAATTAAGTCAGGTAAATTTGGTTCCAGAAAATGAAGGTTATCAGATATCTTTCAGGCATTTATGTAATCTGCTTCAGATTTATGAGGGAGATATATCTGCAGTATTAAATAGTTTTAAAGATATAAAAGAAAATCAGAAAGAAAGATTAAGGCAGAGATGTGTCTGTGCGTGGAATTGGATTAGAGATTTTGCACCTGAAGATTTTAGGTTTTCATTAGTTAAAACCCAAAACATAAAAGATAAAAATAATGTATTTTTATTTACGGATAATGATATAAAAATAATAAAAAAAGTAGTATCAGTGCTTAAATCAGGGCTTAAATCAAATGAACAAAATGATGAAAAATGCACCAATGAATCAATTGAAAAAGTATTAGCTCAGAGGCTTTATGATTGTGCAGAAGAATTAGGTGTAGAACCGTCTAATTTGTTTTTAGTTATTTATAGGGCACTTATTAATAGAGATAAGGGACCCAAAT
The DNA here is from genome assembly GCA_902773355.1 of uncultured Spirochaetales bacterium. Taxonomy (GTDB): domain Bacteria; phylum Spirochaetota; class Spirochaetia; order Sphaerochaetales; family Sphaerochaetaceae; genus CACYEI01. The sequence goes on along the minus strand of CACYEI010000013.1, from coordinate 6,788 downwards.
TAGCAACTTTTATCTTAACTATAGGTATAGATAGAACTGCTCAAATTTTATCCAGTTATATTTGATAGTTATCATGACATAGTTTTGAGATAGGCATGATAAAAAGTGTATGATAGAAATATGAACAATAAAAAGTGTTCTGTAGTATCTGTTATAGGAAGACCATCAGTTGGAAAATCTACATTTATAAATACTGTATGTGAAACTAAGGTGTCTATTACTTCTTCAGTTCCTCAAACAACCAGGAATATAATTAAAGGCGTTTATACTGATAAAAGAGGACAGCTGATCTTTATAGATACTCCAGGATTACATAATTCAGAAAAATCTTTTAATCAGCATCTGAAAAAAATTACAGTTAATGCCGTAGATGATTCAGATATAATACTTTATATTCTAGATGGTACTAGAAAACCTGCAGAAGAAGAAAAACAGATTGTTGACTATATAAAACATCAGACTAAACCTTTGGTTATTTGTATAAATAAATCAGATACCATGAGTGATAAAGATAAAGAATTTTACACAGCATTCATTTCAGATAATTTTTCTTTGACTAACAATCATGCTGTTGTTCTTTTCTGTAGTGCACTGGAAGATGAAGGAATAGATGAAGTTCTTATTGAATTATTTGAAAAAGCTAAAGTTGGTAATCTTCTATACTCAGAAGATGTCAGAACTGATCAGGATTTAAAATTCAGAATAGCTGAAATTGTCAGAGAAAAAGCCATGAATAATACTTCAGAAGAAATACCTCATTCCTTAACTGCTTTTGTAGAAGAAATGGACTATTATGAAGACAGGAAAGAAGTATTTATAAGAATATTTATTTATGTGCTGACAGAATCTCAAAAAGCGGTTCTTATTGGTAAAAATGGCACTATGATAAAAAATATAAGAATTCAGTCATTTAAGGAAATAAAAAAAATTTTTTCAGGTATGAAATTAACTTTGGATATAAGGGTTAAAGTTAATAAAATGTGGAAAAAGCATTTTTGACAGCATTATTCTTTTTAATACAATACTCTTTAAGATTCAGTATTTTTAATTATATGTTATAATAATATAAAAAAAATATTAAAATTTTATATACAAAGTTTAAATAATGTTATATTATAGTTAAAGAATTATTAAAAAAATAATTAAAGAATGTTATAAAATTCATTCAGGAGTAGCGTTATGAAAGCAGTTGGCGTAAAAAAATCATCTTTAACTATAGGTAAAGGAATAATAGTAGTTTTCTTCTTGTTGCTTATGCTAATGAGTTGTAGTGAAGAAGTAATTAAGAATTCAGATACAGGTTTAGTAAATTATAAAACCGTGTCATTGTCATCACTTAATGCAGATAAAAAAGTCAACTATTTTCCTCAGATATACAATGATTCTTTTAGCAGGGGTAATAATTCTTTTAGCATAAGACCTAATCAGATTAACGCTTTAACTGAGTTTTTAAGAGAATTGGCTACTGAAATAAATGATATTGATAAAAATAATGATTTAAAATTAAAAACTGCTCTATCTGAAAAAATTCCTAACACGGAAAAAATATACAAAAATATTGATTACGTATTAAAAGATTCTCCCATGTGCAGTATCTTATATCTTACTGGAATAGATAAAAAAATAGGGGATAAATACATGATTCCTTTTACAGAATCAGATTTACTGCTTGTGATAAGCAGGCTGTTCAGCAGTTCTGCTTTAGATGATGTAATTAAAAAAATAAAGGATAGTGCGGTTTTAAAAGATCAGTCTGACTTGTTTATTGATTTATTTGATAATTTAATTGAAAAGCTATGTAACAAATATAAAAATGTAAACAGTGCTGAAAATGAAGTGCAAAACCAAAGAGTTTCAGATAAGCTGGCATTAGTCTACATATATGATATTTTGGATAATTATTTAAAAATATTGGAAGAGAATTTGAAGACAGATAAGTTGGATTCTTCTGTATCTTTATATACTGAAAATATAATATCAGACTTAGCAGTTATTGATTATATTTGTGATTTAAACTGTGCAGATTAATATAGACACTTTAATAAAACTTCTTTAGTATTTACTCTTACTTAAGAATTAAACAGATTTAAAGATTGGAGAGTAAACTATGTTTTCTATGATTTATGCCATGGGGGCATCAGGGGTAACAAATGAAGCAGTAGGTACTTCTCAGGCTTCCAGTGGTACCAGTATGTTAATGACTCTGGGGATGATAGTACTTTTTATTGGTATTATGTATTTCCTTATGATTAGACCACAGAAGAAAAGAGATAAAGAAGCACAGCAGATGTTGGCATCTTTAAAAAGAGGAGATAAGGTTGTAACTATAGGTGGAATAAGAGGAAAGATTGTAGCTGTAAGGAATGATTCTGTAATTTTAAAAATTGATTCAAATACTAAAATGGAACTGAATAAAACAGCTATATCACAGGTTTTGGTTCCATCTTCTGGTAGTTCTGATAAAGTTAATTCTGAAGATATAAAAAATCAGGATGTGGTAAATGCACCAGATTCAGAAGAAAACATTTCAGAAGATGCCGTAGAAGAAAAGACTGACAAAGAAAAAAATTTATCAGAAAGCTGAACTTGAAAAGTGGAAGTAATAATACCTAAATCTGTAGGCTTTTGTCATGGTGTAAAAAAAACTTTATTATTGGCTGATAAAGTAATTAAAGACTCCAAGGATTTAGGCATTCCTTGTTACTGTATAGGAAAGCTAATTCATAACCCAAAAGTTGTGTCGGCTTTCAAAGAAAAAGGTCTGAATTTAATATCTTCAGTAGAAGAAATTCATAAAGATATAAAAAGTGCTTTAGTTTTGATAAGTGCACATGGATGTGCAAATTCTGTAAAAAAAACAATTACTGAAAGAGGCTTTGAATTTACAGACGGTTCGTGTGTAAATATAAGAAGGACACAAAAAAAAATTCTAGATGCTTTAAAGCATAATAGAGCTGTGATAGTTTTAGGAATAGAAGGTCATTCTGAAACGGTTACACTTATGGGTACATCTGAAGATGATATGAATGTATTTCTGGTGTATGATGATATATCTTTAAAAAATGTTATACAGAAAATACCAGACTCTAAATCTGTTACGGTAGTTTGTCAAACAACTTTTCCTCCATCTTTATTTGAAAAGTATTCATCAGAAATAAAATTAGCCATTAAAGATACTGAGATAGTTGACAGTATCTGTAATATTTGTATCAAACGTATGAACAGCTATAAAAAATTTGCTTCAGAAACAGATGCAGTTATGGTTATAGGCAGTAAAAACAGTGAAAATACTAAAAATATGGCTTCATTTCTTTCAGATTTTAATTCTAATGTCTATCTTATAGAAGATGTTTCAGATTTATCTGACAGTAATGTAAAAAATGAATTAAGCAGGTTTAAAAAGGTTCTTCTTTGTTCTGGAACTTCTACCCCTTTAGATGAGGTTCTTACTGTTTCAGATAACTTGATATTAGTTTAACATAAACAGTATAATATTCATATTTGAACGGAGTACTTATGCCTGAAAAAAATATACAAAATGAAAAATTAAATACTGTGCGTCATTCATTCTCTCATGTAATGGCTGAAGCTGTTCTTATGCTTTTACCAAAGGCTAAATTAGCCATAGGACCAGCTATAGAAAATGGGTTTTATTATGATTTTGAATTACCCAGACAGCTTTCTCCTGAAGATTTGAATGTTATTACAGAAAACATGAAGAATATTATTTCTCAGAAAAGAGAATTTGTAAGAAAAGAAGTATCTAAAGAAGAAGCCAGAAAACTTTTTAAAGATCAAAAGTATAAATTACAGCTTATAGAAGATATACCTGATACAGAAACAGTTTCTGTTTATGACCAGGGGGGCTTTATTGATTTGTGTAGGGGACCACATGTTAAGTCTACCTCAGAACTAAATCCAAATGCGTTTAAACTCTTAAGTATAGCAGGAGCTTACTGGAGAGGAAATGAGCATAATGAAATGCTGACACGTATATATGGTACAGCATTTCTTACTCCTAAAGATCTAAGAGCATATTTACAGTTTCTGGAAGATGTGGAAAAAAGAGATCACAGAAAACTAGGTAAAGATCTGGATCTTTTTTCTCTTCATGAAGAGGCAGGTCCTGGTTTGGTTTACTGGCATCCTAGGGGTGCTCTTATGAGACAGATTATAGAAGATTTCTGGAGAAAAGAGCATTATAAAAACGGATATGATATGGTATATACACCGCATGTAGGAAAAAGCTGGCTTTGGGAAACTTCAGGTCATTTGGACTTCTATAAAGAATCCATGTATTCTCCTATGGAGATGGATAAATCAGACTATTACGTGAAACCCATGAACTGTCCGTTTCATATTATGATTTATCAGAGTGCTAAACGCAGTTATAGAGATCTGCCTTTCAGATGGGCGGAGCTTGGAACCGTTTACAGATATGAGAAGGCTGGTGCATTGCATGGTCTTATGAGAGTTAGAGGTTTTACTCAGGATGATGGGCACTTGTTTGTAACTCCTGAACAGATGGATGATGAAATTAAAAAGGTCTTAAAGTTTGGGCTTAAGATGCTAAGAAGTTTTGGGTTTAAGGATATCCATGCTTATATATCAACTAAACCTGAAAAATCTGTTGGAGAAGCTGAAAAGTGGGATGCTGCTACAAATGCACTTATGAATGCAGTAAAAGAAGAAGGTTTGGATTTTGATATAGATGAAGGTGGCGGAGCTTTTTATGGTCCTAAAATAGATTTGAAGATAAAAGATGCCATAGGCAGAGAATGGCAGTTATCAACTGTTCAGTTTGATTTTAACCTTCCAGAAAGATTCAAACTTACATTTACTGATAAAGATGGTATTGAAAAACGTCCGTATATGATACACAGGGCTTTATTAGGTTCTATAGAAAGATTTTTTGGAACTTTAATAGAATTTTATGCTGGAGCTTTTCCGCCGTGGTTATCACCTGAGCAGGTCAGGATTATACCTGTAAGTGAAAAATTCAATACTTATGCTGAAAAAATAGAAGATGAACTTAAAAATAAGGGTTTCAGAGTTAAATCAGATTTATCTGATGATAGAATGGGAAATAAAATACGTATTTCTGCATCTTTAAAAATACCCTATACGTTGATTTTAGGTGAGAAAGAAGAATCTGAGAGCACTATTTCTGTACGTTATAGAGGTGGGAAGCAGAAAAATGGTCTTTTACTTTCAGATTTTATTTCTGAATTAGAAGATATAGTAGAAAAAAAAGAACAGTTAGGTGAAAAATGAATCTGCCAAATAAACTTACCATAACCAGATTAATTCTTTCTCCTGTTTTTTTCATTTGGTATTTCAGCTTTTCATGTTTTAAAATACCTTTATTTCTTTATTCAGTAGTTCTGATTCTGATATATGCTGTTATGGAACTTACTGATTTAATAGATGGAAAAATTGCACGTAAACATCATTTGGTTACTGATTTAGGTAAGGTTATGGATCCTTTTGGAGATGTTATTTCGCATTTAACTTTTTTTACATGTTTTTTAGTTACTTCCATTATGCCAGTTTGGGCATTTATAGTTATTCTTTGGAGAGAATTTGCACAGAGTTTTATGAGAATGTTACTGATGGGTAAAGGTAAAGCCTTATCTGCAAACATTTTTGGAAAGCTAAAAACAGTTTTTTATGCCATATGTTCAGTTTTATCCATTACGTTGAGAATATTGACTTTATATGGCTATTCAGAATCCTGGATGTTGGTTTTCATGACAGTATTGTTTTCTGTTTCTGCTTTATTAAGTGCTCTAAGTTTTATTGTTTACATAAGAAATATAAATACTCTAGGTCTATTAAAGGATATGAGCAGATGAAATCAGAAGAAAATATGTATACTTTGTTTGAAGGTTCTTCTGTTTATATTTTTGGGCATAGAGGTTTCAGTGAGAAATATCCTGAAAACACCATGGCTTCTTTTACGGCTTGTGCAGAAAACATACATGTTAATGGGATTGAGTTAGATATTCATCTTTGTAAATCTGGAGAAGTGGTTGTATGTCATGATTATTCATTAGAAAGGGTGTCCGGTAGGGATGTCATAGTAGAAAAAACTGATTATGATGAAATAAAAAAAATAAATGTAGGCTCTTTTGAACATGTTCCACTTTTAGAAGATTTGTTCAAGGAATTTGGTAATAGATTTATCTATGATATAGAATTAAAGGTTCCAGCTGGTAAAATTAACAGAAGGCTTTGTTTAAAAGCGTGGGATTTGGTTTGTAAATATGAATTAGCTGAAAATGTTGTTTTTTCTTCTTTTAATCCATTAACACTTAGAAGGCTGAACAAATGTGCATGGTATAGTATTCCAACAGCAGATATTTTTTCTCATGATTCCAAAGTTCCTAAATTTTTACAAAATGGAGGAGGGCATCTGATAAGCGGTAGTTCTTATCTTAAGCCTAATTTCAGACTAGTAACGGAAGAATTCTTAGAAGAGAAACAGATGTTTGTTATTCCATGGACAGTAAATACGGAAGAAGAAGCTATAAGGCTTTCTAAAATGTCTTTAGTAAGAGGGCTTATAGGAAACAATCCGGAAATGCTTTATCAGGCAGTAAAGAAGGCAGATGAAGGCAGGCTTTTTTATAAATAATTCCTATTTTAGAAAATAATATGTTTTTTATTTTTTAATTTTAAATTCTTATATAAATCATGGATATGAGTTAATAAAATGTTTAATACTGGATTTTAAAATAGTCTAAGTAAGTTTTAACAGTGTCTTGACCGTCCAAACATGTATCTAT
>CACYEI010000012.1 GCA_902773355.1 uncultured Spirochaetales bacterium | reverse complement strand
TGAAATGATAAGTGTCTTCATCATAATCTGGCCCTTCTTTGATTAACTTACATATGAGGTTTCCAAATTGATTAATAAATGGAAGAAAGACTAATGTAGTCATAATGTTGAATAAACTATGGAACATGGATAGAAAGATTGGAAGAGATGAACTTAAAGCACTGCCTGTCATGGTATAAATGTCACCTGGTGTTATGAGGTTTATGAGATAAATCATAGGCTTTAATAGTAGAATTGATATAAATGTTCCAAATAGGTTGAAAAGTGTATGTGCAGCAGCTGCTCTTCTTGCATTTGTGTTTGTTCCTCTAGAAGCTAGGAATGCTGTAAATGTAGTTCCTATGTTCTGACCTAAAATTAGTGAACATGCCAAATATACTCCTATCCAGCCTTGATAGGCCAATGTGAGTGTAATTGCCATAGATGCAGCTGAGCTTTGTAACAGAATAGTTAAAACTACTCCTATTAGAATACACAGTATATTTGTAAGGAAATTATCACTGTTCAATCTTTGAAGGAATGATAAAAGTTCTAAGTTGTTTGAAATATCAGGCATGGATGCTTGAACAAAATCCAGTCCTATAAAAAGAAGACCAAAACCTAGTATCAGTTCTCCAATTTCTCTTTTGGTGGCATTTTTCATAAACAGAAACGGTAGAGATATTCCTACAGCGCAGAGTGCAACTGAAGAAATATCAATAGAAAAACCGAAAAGAGCTACCAGCCATCCTGTTATAGTTGTTCCAATATTTGCACCAAAAATAACCCCTATGGCTTGTGATAGGTTCATAAGTCCAGCATTTACAAAACTGACTACCATAACAGAAGTAGCAGAAGAACTATTTATCAGGACTGTAATAAAAATACCTGTTAAAACTGCAGAAAATCTGTTTCTGGTCATTAATTTCATGATTTTTTTTAATTTTTTTCCTGCAGTCTTTTGGAGACCATCACTTAATTTTTTTATTCCATAGAGAAAGAGTGCAACACTACCAGCAATTTTTAAAAGTGTTATTAGTACTTGCATTGTATTGTTTTAAATTATAAAAATAATAAATAATTTTATTCAATAATTTATTAAAGATTTCCAGAGAACTGTTATGAAAAAAAGAACTAAGATACTTTCTATTATTTTTATCATTTTGGCAGTTTATATTATTTTGGTTATTACTCCTTATTTTAAGCTGCCTCAAACTAATGTGTCAGATTTAGATAATTTAAGTGATATAAATTTAGTTTTATCAAATTTATCTGATACACAGGTTGGGAGAGCAGCCTTAATTTCTGATGGAAAAGAAGCATTAGATGTCCGAATTAGTTTAATTAATATGGCGGAAAAGAGAATTGATTTAGGAACATTTATTTTTTCTGATGATGAGTCAGGAAAACTGGTGGCTGGTGCTTTATTATCTGCTGCGGAGAGAGGAGTGCAAGTTAATATTGTAGCAGATAATATTTCTGCCCGTATTAAACTTATGAAAAGTGGGATTGGATTAGCTTTAGGTTTGCATGAAAATATAAAAATAAAGATTTTTAACAGATGGTCTATTATATTTCCATGGCGTTTAAATAGCTGTTTCCATGAAAAATATATGTCAGTAGATAATAGAGTTTATCTAATAGGTGGAAGAAACATAGAAAACAGATTTTATGAGAGTGATGATTCAGAATCACTTACTGAAACAGATTTGGAGGTAATGATCTGGACAGAAGATCCCTCAATTCAAAATCATATAAATGATGTTTGGAATAATTCCAAAGTACTTACGGAATGTTTTGAAAATACAATTTTTTTTCTTAAAGACAGATATGAGAAAAAGCAAAGGAAATTAATTGATTTTTATGATAGCAATAAAAATATTTATGGCAATTATACTGAAGAAATGTTGTTAAACAAAACTGTTGAAATTAATGGACTAGTTGTTATTTCAAATCCTCAAACTTTAACTTCAAATGAACCAGTAGTGTGGAATAAAATGCTTTCCTTGTTTTTACTTAGAAAAGAAGATACGGTTTTTATTACGCCGTATATAAGTATAAACACACAAATGAAGAAAGATCTTTCTCTAATAAGTAATAATATGAATCTTACTTTAGTCAATAATTCTCATGCATCAGGAATTAATTATGTAGCCATGTCAGATGAACTTATTCATTCAGATATGTATAAAAAAATTGGTGCAAGATATGTAGAGCCCAATAGGGACAAGGCATACCATACCAAAGCTGTAATTGTTGGAGATGAAATCAGCATAATAGGTTCTTTTAATCTGGATATAAGAAGTGCCTTTATTGATAGTGAGCTTATGTTAGTTATTAAAGGTGAGGAATTTAATAAGCTATTAAAAAATTATTATGATAATCTGAATACAGATGTATCCCCTGTAGAAATGAAATTAGGTAAGCGTATTATTCTGTATCTTTTATCTCCATTAGCAAGTTTGTTTAGGTTTCTTATTTAAATTTTTTATATATTTTTCTAAGATAATATAAATTCACTTAATAGCTGATTTATTATTTAACGGCTTAATATGTAGCTTAATATTTGAGGAGATGTAAATGTCAGATTTAATTAAAGACTATATGAATTTTTTAAACAATTGTAAAACAGAAAGACTGTGTATTCAGGATATAATAAAAAAGGCAGGGAAAGAAGGCTATAAAGATATAAAAGATGTTAAAAAATTAACTGTTGGGGATAAGGTTTACTATAATCAAATGGGTAAATCTATAATTTTGTTTAATGTAGGTTCTGAATCATTGGAAAACGGTATGAATATATTAGGTGCTCATTTAGATTCTCCAAGACTAGATGTAAAACAGAAACCTTTATATGAATCTGATGGAATTGTATATTTAAATACACATTACTATGGTGGAATAAAAAAATATCAGTGGGTAACTATTCCACTATCTATCATAGGTGTAGTAGCACTCTCTGATGGAAAAATAATCAATGTAAATATTGGAGATGATGATAAAGATCCAGTTTTTTATATTACAGACATTCTTCCACATATAGCACAGAAACAAATGGCAAAGACTGGAGATGAAATAATAGAAGGTGAGAAGCTGGATATAGTTATAGGCTGTTCAGATGGTAGAAAAACAGAAGAAAAAGATAAAGATGTCAATAAGAATAGAGTTATAGAACTTATAAAAGAAAAATATGGTTTTACTGAAGATGATTTTATGTCTGCAGAACTTGAAGTAGTTCCTTCTGGAAAGTCAAGGTATGTAGGTTTAGATAAAAACTTGATTTTGGGTTACGGTCAGGATGATAAAGTGTGTGCTTTTACATCTCTTATGGCTATGCTAGAAATTAAAGATGTTAAAAGAACAACATGCTGTATTCTTGTAGATAAAGAAGAAATAGGTTCATCAGGTGCAACGGGAATGAGTTCTAATTTATTATTAAATGCTACATCTGAGTTGGTTTATAGACTAAGTCTTTCTAATCCTGAACTGGTTATAAGAAGAAGTCTTTTTAACTCCTATATGTTATCATCAGACGTTAATTCAGCTTATGATCCTTTAAATGCTGAGCTTTATGATAAGCAGAATTCTTCCTTTTTGGCTAAAGGTGTTGTATTTAATAAATATACAGGCTCTAGAGGTAAGTACAGTGCTTCTGATGCAAATGCAGAATATGTTGCCAAAATTAGAAGTATAATGAAAGATTCTGATGGGGATATATCTTTTCAAATGGCTGAAATGGCAAAGGTGGATATTGGTGGCGGTGGAACTATAGCTAAATACTGTGCTTCATATGGTATGCAGGTTATGGATTGTGGGGTTCCTGTCCAAAGTATGCATGCACCGTTTGAATTAACTAGCATTTTTGATATTAAAGAAACTTTCAGATGTTATAAAAGTTTTCTTAAACTTACAGCTTAAATTCTCTAGAGAAATTTATGGTTAAACAAATTTCTTTTCTTTTTTATTTTTTGCTTTTTGTTTTGTTTAGTATAGGTTGTCAGGGAAAAGAAGAAACTATGGTTACAGAAGTAAATATGGTGAATATGAATATGACTATATACATAGATTCAACTGAATTAACGGTTGTTTGGGAGAATAATGATTCAGTTAAAGCATTGTTCAATCTTGTAAAAGAGAAACCACTGGAGGTTCAGTTATCAATGTATGGCGGTTTTGAACAAGTAGGTCATTTGAATTATAGACTGCCTGATTCAGATAAAAGAATAACAACTCAGGCTGGAGATATAGTTTTATATTCAGGTAATCAGATTGTGCTTTTTTATGGTTCAAATACATGGGCTTACACAAAACTTGGGCATATTACAAATAAAACAGATGAAGAACTTAAAAATCTCTTGAGTCATGGAAATGTGAAAATTTTAATAAAAAATGAAGAATAATATATAATTTCTATGTTGTGAGCAGAAATATCCCATATTAAAAATATTAATACGTCTGTTTACTGTGGATTTACAGTGAAAATAAATTATTTATTTAGTTTGAAGATATGTTAGAATTTATATGTGAGGCACTGAGTCATGAAACAAATAAGGTACAAATTATTTAGAACTTTAAGAGCTATTTTAGTTTTATTTTTAGGTTCATTTACATTATTATTATCAGGCTGTTATGCACCAGGAGGAGTTGGAGAACCTCCAGCCTCTGATGATGAGTTAACACCTGTTTCTTATATGTTGGAAAAATTTGAAGAACAAAATAAATGATTCATTATTGATAGATGGAACAATTAAGGAGATCTTGTTTTAATTTATATAGAAAATCTGAAACAGTGCTTCATGAATTAAAATCAGTATTGTGGGAATCTACATTAAGATGTAATTTGAAATGTGGGCATTGTGGGAGTGATTGTAGATCAAGTAGTACAATTTCAGATGCAGATGAAGTGTTGTTTTTGAATGCACTTGATAATATTAAGTCTGTATATAATCCGAGTAAGATTATGGTAGGAATAACAGGCGGGGAACCGTTAATGCGTAGAGATTTATCTCAAATTGTAGATAAAGTAACTAAAATGGGTTTCCCTGTAGGGATAGTTTCAAATGGTTATTCTTTGAATCCTGAGGTATTTATAAAATTATTAAATAGTGGATTAAGGTCTTTAACTATTAGTTTAGATGGCTTAGAAAATGAGCACAATGATTTTAGAAATAATCCTTTAAGTTTTAGTCATGCATTGACTGCAATAAAAAATGCTGTATTAGTTTCAAAAAATAATAATAAATTTTATTTTGATGTTGTCACATGTGTTACTCCTCATAATTTAATGTTTCTGTCTGAATTAAAAGATTTATTGGTTAAAATTGGAGTAGAAAACTGGAGATTGTTTTCAGTATTCCCTTCTGGAAGAGCTGCAGATGGCAAATATGAATTATCAAATGTAGAGTTTACTGAAATGTTAGAATTTATAAAGAATGAACGTAAGAAAAAGAATATTAATGTTTCTTATTCCTGTGAAGGCTTCCTTGGTAAATATGAATCTAAAGTTAGACCATCTTATTATTTTTGCAGAGCAGGAATAACAAATGCTGGTATTTATGTTGATGGAAAAGTTGGTGGATGTATTAGTATAAGATCTGAAGATTTTATTGCAGGTGATTTACACAATGAAAATTTTATAGATATCTGGGAAAATGGATTTGATATTTTCAGAAATAGGGAATGGGCTAAAAAAGGAATCTGTAGTAACTGTAAATCATGGAATAATTGTTTAGGTAACGGTCTTCATCTTTATTCATCAAAAAAATCAGGACCTTCAAGGTGTTCGCTGAAACTTATATTTTAATTACTAGGCCATACACTTTTTATATTTATTTATCAGGTTTTCATACCTGTAAACAACATTATCCATTATTGAATCCCAAGGGACAGGAATAGTGTTATAAGCGTTATCCTCCAAACGTTTTCTTTCTTCTTCTGGGAGAGAAAGAAATAGTTTTATTTTTTCACATAAATCTTCTGATGTATCTTTACAAAGGAGACCATTTTCCATATCTTTGATAACTTCCGCTGTACAAGAGCCTTCTACTGCAAGACTTACTGTATGCATGGCTGCTGCTTCTCTTAGAACCATTGGTGCGTTATCATAGATGGATGGGAAAACAAACAATGTAGATATGTAATATAAACAGTTGAGAATTTGAATATCTTGAAGGTGACCTGTCATAATAAAATTATCTTTGAGGTCAAGGCTGGTAGCTAATTTTTGTACAGCATTGTCATCTGGTCCAATGCCTGCAAATACTAATTGAAATTTAACATCTTGTTTTTTTAGTAAGGCACAGGCTTCAAGAATTTTCTTCAGATTTTTTTTAAAATTAATTTGGCCTACAAAAAGTAGAATTGGGATTTCTGTGTTTAATTTATATTTTGATATTACTTCCTTAAGACGTTCTTTATGTATTTCCTGTTTATTGGTGCCATTTGGCATGGTAATAATTTTTCCCTTAAAGCCATAGCTTTTTAGAGTTTCTGCTGTGCTGTCTGAAACTGCCCATACCTCATCACATTGGTTATAAAAACTTACAATAAGTTTTGTTCCAAATTTAGCCAAAAGTTTACTATGTGTAGATTTAAGAATGTCATCATAATATTTGGAATGGAAACTTCCTATAAGCGGTATATGGTTTTTTTTAGAGTAGTTTAATGCAGCATGACCTGTGATAAAAGGAGCGTGTGTGTGACATATATCTAAATGAACCATTTTCATTCTGGCGGAAAAATGTGGATCTAGAGATTCTATTCCTACACGCCATGGCATTTTTCTTGAAAGTTTTCTTGAATTGTAATCTATTATTTCAAATGGATATTTGCCTCTGAATCCTATGTCAGCCATAGGTGCAATAACATAAACTTCATGCCCTTGTAAGGCTAAGGTATCTGTGTATGCTTTTACAACCCTGCCAACACCATCTATGATTGGTAAAAATGAATCACTGAATTCTCCTATTCTCATGCTAATTTCTCTTTTTTATTTATTAATAGTATTTAGTATTTAATTTAGCATTTATTTGGGATCATAACAAGTTGAATTGATTTTTGACACTTAGTATATTAACAATACGCTTTAAAAAATAATTTTTTTACTGATATATAAGTGCAATAAATCAAATCGGTTGAGGAGAAAAAATTATGTTTAACTATTTTAGAAGTAGAAATTTTATTAATAAAGGTAAAGTTATTATTTATATTTTTACAATTTTTCTTTTTGGAGGGATGTTTATGTTTTCTGCTTTTGCAGGTGGCTATAATGAAAATAAGGAAGAAGATAATGTAATTACAAATTCAGATTTAAATATAAATGTCAATCAAACAGGTAATAAAAGTTTAATTGTTTATTTTTCAAGAGCTGGAGAGCAATATAATGTTGGTGTAATTGATAAAGGTAATACTGCTATTGTTGCAGAAGTGATAGCAGAGCTGACCGGAGCAGACTTGTTTGAAGTTGTTCCATTTTTAGATAATTATCCTAAGACATACAGTGAGCTTACTGATATGGCTAGAAAAGAGCAAAATGCGAATGTTAGACCAAAATATGCTGGAGAACTTCATGATTTAAATGAATGTGATGTTATTTATGTAGGAGCTCCTGTATGGTGGGGAGATTGGCCTATGATTATGTACACAGTTTTTGAAAATAATGATTTTGCAGGAAAGACTCTTATTCCGTTTTCTACACATGAAGGGAGTGGGCTTTCTGGATTTGATAGGAAATTAAAAGCGGCTTGTCCTGATTCAGTAATAAAAAAAGGTTTGGCTGTAGTCAAAGTATCTTTATTCTTTTATTCATATTGAAGGTATATCTTTGGCAGTCAGGCAGATTCATCTAGTGGCATCTTATTGGGGGCTTATATTAATGGGTATTCATACAGGAACACATCTATCATTTATTAGTAAAAGGGTAAATGTGAAAAAGTTATTTATAAGATACATGATAATTTGTTTAGATATGGCTGTTTGTTTATATGGTGTGTACGTTTTTTTAAAACAACAGATTTGGAAATATATGTTTCTAGTATCAAGTTTTGTGTTTTTAAATTATGATGAAAATGTTGTTATAGTTATAACTGATTATTTGGCAGTTATTATGTTATTTGCAAATATAGGTTTTTTAATTACTCAATTTTTTAAAACTAAAAATGGTGTAGAATAAACCTTAAAGAGAATTGGTATAATGAAAAAAATTTTTAAATTAATTGTTATTTTTATTTCTTCCATATTATTTTTAATAATAGGTTATTTAGTTTATGTTTTTTTATCTTACCATAGGATTGAAGATGAACAGGTTTTAAATATTTCATATATAAATGCTGAGAGCAGTACAGATATTTATAGAAATAATTATCAGAATGTTAAAGTCTGTACAGAGTATGAAATTGTTTCATTTAATATAGGCTTTGGTGCTTATGAGCCAGATTTTGGTTTTTTTATGGATGGTGGTAATCAATCATGGGCGTGGAGTCAGGAAAGACTTGTAAAAAATATTGATAATATTAGACAGTTTTTGATTTCCCAAAATGCTCCTTTCATTCTATTGCAGGAAGTGGATAAGAGTGCTACCAGAACTTACAATATAGATGAGGTTGAATTATTAACAGATAATACAGGTAATAATTATGCTTATGCATTAAATCATGATAGTCCTTTTTTAATGTATCCGCTTACATTAAGACCTCATGGGAGATCTAAATCTGGTCTTCTAAGTATTTCAGATTATGATTTAATGTCATCAGTAAGACATTCCCTTCCCATAGAAGGTGGGTTTAGAAAGTTTGTTGATTTAGATAGATGTTATACTGTGTCCAGAATTAAAGTGGAGAACGGGCATGAATTACTTCTTTATAATCTGCATCTTTCAGCATATACTTCAGATGGTAAGATAGTGGAAGAACAGTTTAAAATTATTCTTTCAGATATGCAGGCAGAGTTTGAGAAAGGTAATTATTGCATAGCGGGGGGGGATTTCAATAAAGATATTGTAGGATTAGGTTCTGAGGTGTTTGGTGTTTCAAGTAAAGAAGAGTACTCATGGGCTCAGAAAGTTGATTTGTCTCTTTTTGAAAATGTGGATGTTAGATTGATAGCTCCATTTGATTCTGAGAATCCAGTTCCAAGCTGCAGAAATGCAGATGGTCCATATAAACCATCTCAGTACCAAATTACAGTAGATGGTTTTATGGTAACAGATAATGTAGAAGTGGTCAGTAGTAAAGTAATAGATACAAATTTTTCTTATTCTGATCATAATCCAGTAAGTATGGTTTTCTTACTAAAATAATTTCATACAATTTATTTTAAGAGGTAATTATGAGACATGGTTTTATTAAAGTTGCAGCGGCTACTCCTGCTATAAAAGTTTCTGATTGCAATTATAATACATCTAAAATTTTAAATTTAATTAATATGGCAAAAAAAGCTCATGTTCATTTGTTGGTTCTACCAGAATTATGTGTAACAGGTTATACATGTGGAGATTTGTTTTTTCAGCAAAATTTAATAGAAAGTGCAGAAAAGAGTGTTTGCATTATTGCTTCAAATGTTCCTTCTAATATGGTTGTTGTTTTTGGAGCCCCTATACAGCACAAAGGGAAACTTCATAATTGTGCAGTTGTGGCATCAGATGGGAAGTTGCTTGGGATAATTCCAAAGATAAATATACCTAATTATCAGGAATTTTATGAACAAAGATGGTTTACCCCTGCTTTGGCAAATGAGGAATATATTAAAATAGGTGATTACTCAGTAGTAATGAGCAGTAAACTTATTTTTACATGTAAGGAACTTTCTTCTTTTAGATTAGCATGTGAAGTTTGTGAAGATTTGTGGGTTCCAAATCCTCCTAGCGTTAATCACACCATTAATGGTGCAACAGTTATTGCAAATATATCAGCAAGTAATGAATATGCCGAGAAAGCCGAGTATAGGTTTAATTTGGTTAAAGGTCAAAGTGGACGTTTGTCATGTGGATATATCTATGCTGATACAGGAGAAGGAGAAAGTACTACAGATGTTGTTTATACTGGTCATGATATGATTTGTGATAATGGAATATGTATAGCTCATCATAAACTTAAACCAGATAAATTATTAATTTCTGAACTGGATTTACAGAAATTGGAATATGAAAGAAGAAAGAGAAATACGTTTGTTACAACTAATGATAAGGCGTATAAATACATAGATTTCAGTATAAAAATGTCTGATACTGAACTTACTCTAGATATACCACATTATCCCTTTTTGCCTAGCTTGGCTTCTGATAGCAATAACAATAATACTAATGACTATTATGAAGAAGTACTAACTTTACAGGCGTTATCCTTAAAGCGTAG
>CACYEI010000011.1 GCA_902773355.1 uncultured Spirochaetales bacterium | reverse complement strand
TGAGAATGAAGTTGATAAATTGTTCAAAAACTGCATTGATTTTATTTGCTAAAGTACTAGGTTTTAGGTAAAACTTCGGAACTCAGGATTTAAATTAAAATATTTATATAATAAAATACTTATATATTAAAAAACAGGTGTTTATGGATAGCATTTTAAATTTGAATATAGATGTGCTTAAAGGAATTGGTCCTAGGTCTAAAGATTCTTATGCACTTCTAAATATATATACTGTTAAAGATTTAATTATGTATAGACCTAGAGGATATGAAGACCGAAGTTCCAGAGTATGTATAGGGGAGCAGGTTATTGGTGGGCCTTTTACAAATACCATAGTTCAAGTTTTAAGAAAGAGTTTTTTTGGAAAAGCATTAAACAGTGTGAAAATAGAGGTAAAGGATACTAAAAACGGAATAAGAGGTAATTTGTTAGGTTTTAACAGAAAATATTTGTATAATATGGTAAAGGTTGGAGGGTATTATAATCTATACGCTAATCTTATATTTAATAAGGCAGGTAATAGTTCTAGGTATGGTTTTAATTATTCACAGTTTGAGATAAAAGAATTATCAGATAAAATATCAAATCCTTTTGTCCCTGTTTATTCTCTAGCGGGAAATTTAAATCAGAAAACAATACGAAAAGATATAACCAATGCTCTATCTTTAATTAAATATATAGATAATGATTTGCCAGATTACATGTATAGTAAGTATAAACTCATAAATACAGATCAGGCTGTTAGAAAAATGCATAATCCTGAAAGTACTGAAGATATTGTAAAATCCAGATATACTTTAGCTTTTTCAGAAGTCTTTTACCTACAGTTATTAGCTTTAAGAAATGTAAATGAAAAAAAGAAAACCAATATTAAGACTATAAACATAAATTCAGAAAATAAAAATTTAGTTGATTCTTTTATAAATAGTTTACAATTCTCTTTAACATCAGATCAGGAAAAAGCAATAAAGGAAATTATTTCAGATTTGGATTCAGATATAGTTATGAATCGGTTACTTCAAGGAGATGTTGGGGCAGGGAAAACAATGGTAGCATGGATAACAGCTCTTTATATGATAGAGAAAGGTTATCAGGTTGCTTTTATGGCTCCAACTGAATTATTGGCTAAACAGCATGAAAAAAATGCTAATTCATTATTCAAAAATTTTGGGATAGAAACAGCTTTTTTAGACAGTAATACCAAAGGAAAAAAGAGAGAAGAGCTTTTAAAAAATATTTCAGATGGAAAAATCTCTCTAATAATAGGTACTCATGCTTTATTTAGTAAAGATGTATTTTACTATAATCTGGCTTATGTAATTATAGATGAACAGCACAGGTTTGGAGTTAAACAGAGAACAGCACTTTTATCTAAAGGATACAACCCTGATGTTCTATTTATGACTGCAACCCCTATCCCTAGAACTCTTGCATTAACAATTTATGGAAATTTGAATATTTCTACTATAAAAACCATGCCATCTGGACGTAAGAGTGTAAAAACGTATTTAATTAATTCAGAACATGTAGAAGAAATGTATGAAGCTATAGGTGTGGAATTTTCCAGAGGTCATAAGGCTTATTTTGTTTATCCTAGAATAGAAGATGAAGAAGAAAGTAATTTAAAATCAGTGGAGCAGATGTTTTCAGAACTTTCAAAAAGATATTCAAATTATAAAGGTGCTATAGTACATTCTAAATTACCAAATGAAGATAAAATTAAAATATTAAATGATTTTGCAGAAAAAGATATTAGTTTTTTAGTTGCAACCAGTGTTGTAGAAGTGGGACTAGATGTTCCTATTGCTACATGTATGGTGGTGGAAAATGCTGAATTTTTTGGACTTTCTGCTTTACATCAGTTAAGAGGAAGGGTTGGACGTTCTACACTAGATAGCTGGTGTTTTCTAGTTTATGGAGATAATATAACAGAGGAAGGGAAAAGGCGTTTAAGTGTATTAAGAAAAACTAATGATGGATTTGAAATAGCAGAAGAAGATTTGAAAATAAGAGGACCTGGAGAAATATCAGGGCTGAAACAGAGCGGTTTTTCTAATTTAAAATATGCTGATTTAGAGCAGGATTTATCATTAATAAAAACAGTAAAGGAAGAGGTAGAAACAATTTTAAAAGAAGATATGGGTCTGATTTCATTACGAAATGCAGTGATTAGAAATAATTTAAGTATGTATAACTCTGTATCTTCTTAAGATAATTTAAGAAAATTTAAGATAATTCAGGATGAATAATAAGTTATTACTAGTGTATGATTAGAAATCTATTCACAAGTATTCACAGGATTTTACATATATCCACAGATTTATACACAAGTTATTCACAAGATAAACAGTTTAAACACATATATAACAAATTAGAATTAAATTATATATAACAAATGTAATAAAAATATAGAATATATATAACTTTTATATAAATTATAACACAAGTTGAATTATGAATTAACAAAACATTAATATATTGAAAAAAATTAAACTCACAAGTTATCCACAACTATGATGAAAAATTAATTTAATATAGGAAATTTAGCTTAAGGCTTGAATAACAGATATTCCATATATGGCTGCAGTTTCAGTTCTTAAAATATTAGATTCTTATAGTGAGTTATTGAAATATTGTCAGAATCTGAAAATTTGCAGTTCCTCTAGTACCAGTTGATGAAGATTTTTCTTTTGACTTTGAAAATAATGAATTAGTAGCTGAATATTTATTTTAATTTATAATAATTAGGGAGTTATAATATTAAATAATGAATAAAGATTTAAAAAAAAATATAATTCCATCTATTTGGTTTGGTGTAAATATTTCATATTCTTTTTATATTCTTCATATCGTAAACTCAAATATTTTTACCCTATTGTTATGTGCAGTATTTTGCTCTATATTATTTTTATTATTCAGAATTTATATATTTAAAAAAATTAAAATTATACGGTTTGAGAATAAAGAAAGTTTAGGCAAACTAGATACTTCACATAAAAAAACTATGATATTCAGAAGCATACTTTATTCACTAATTTACGAGATATTCATATTTACAATATTATACTTAAAAAATCAAAAAATACCTATTTTTATATTATTTATTCATTTAATATGTAATTCTGTATTTTTTTATGTTTATTACTTTTTTTTAAAAAAAAGAAGAAAGAATGATTGTTAATTTATTATTTATTTTAGCTTCTTTATTAAGTTATTATGGTATAAAATTTAATAATTCTCAAAGCAATTATATGATATATTTTGTGGCTATGTGTTGGTAATATCTCTTATGAGTGAAGCAGAAAATGTTGAAGGTGAAGGGTTAGTATACGCAGTTATTGGAGCAATAGGTTATTGTTGTCAAGAAACAGTAAGAATTATTGTTAAAGGAATTACGGAAGCTACAGTAAGCGGAGCAGTTACAGGAGCTATTGTTGGTGCTTATAGTTCTCCAATATAATTATTATATGAAAAAAATTGTAAGTTCACTATTATATAGTTTTATTTCAACCATACTACTTTTTATTATTCAATTTATATTAAATAAAATGTTTTATTGGGCTATATTTGAATGGTATGGGTATCTTTTCTTTTTTCTTTTAATGTTTCTTTTTAGATTATTTTTATTTAATTATTTACTATTAAAAGTGAAAAATATAAATTATACAAAAAACTAATTCTAGTTAATTTTAGCTTAAGGCTTGAATAACAGATATTCCATATATGGCTGCAGTTTCGGTTCTTAAAATATTAGATTTCAGAAGAATAGGATTAAAGCCATTGTTTAGTAAAGTTTTACATTCTTCATCTGTTAAACCGCCTTCTGCACCAATTAGTACACCTATGGCTTTTTGATTTAAATTTTCTGTATTCAATAAAATATCCCGTAAACTTGTTTGATTATCTATAAGTTTTTTTTGGTGAAAAAAAAGGAATAGTCCTTCTTTATTAAGAGAAACACATTTTTTATTAAAATCATCATAGATTAATGAGATAGGAATGGTATTACATATTTGAGTAGATATAATTGAACCGCTTTGTTGAACTGCTTCCTTAATAACAGCGCTGTATTTATTGCAGTTGTCACTATATTTTTTATCAGAATCTGTTGAAATATTTGGTATGCAGTTTTTACTGATTACTGGAACTATATATGTTACACCTATTTCTGTAGCCATTTTTACTATTTGTTTTAGTTTGTTTCCTTTAGGAATACAGATATAAAGAAAAATGGTAACTTTTGGTCTATCTTGTGGTAGATAGTCTGTGGTTTCTGCTTCACAGGAAGACATATCTGAAATCTCTGATATAGCTTTTAGAATACAAGATTTTTTTTTAATTTCTAAAATGCTTAAAATCCATAGTTTACCATTAGCATCTTTTCCTGTGATTTGGCTGTCTTTTTTTAATCTAAGAACATGTATTAAATAATGAAACTCACTACCTGTTATTTCTAAGGGTAATGAGTTTCTAAAATTAGGAGGTAAAAGATAAATTCTCATAAATCAATTTTTCATATTTAGATTAAAAATATTATTGATAGAGAATTGATCTAAATAATTATAATTATTATTTATTATCTTCACTTATTAGTATTTACACTTAATTTTTCATTTAAATATGAAATAGCTTCTTTTATTTGTGGATCATACCATGGATCAGCTACAGGGACATTTTCTGCAGGCATGTTTCTATAGTATTCGTTTCTGACTAGTACTTCTATAATTTCTTTATTAACTTCCAGATCAGCATTTTCATCTATAAATAGTTGAACATTTTCCATAGTATAATCAGGATGATTTTTTACAAATGAAGGAATAAGATCAGATGTTGAAAGTTCCAAATAGGCATCTTTCTGTTCAGAAGGAATATATATTGAGTCAACAACAATATCTGGCTCAACTCCAACTTTATGAATAGGAGTTTTTGAAGGAGGAACAAACTCTGCTACAGTTACAGAGAAATTACCTGTTCCGTATGAAGATACTGCCTGCATAATTCCTTTTCCGTATGTAGTAGTCCCTATCAGAACAGCTCTGTTATTATCCCTCATGGCAGAAGAAAGAATTTCAGCAGAACTTGCTGTATTTTTATTAACTAATATGGCTATAGGTATATCTGAAGATAAGGCTAAGGTTGAGTCTGCTTTATAAGAATAACTTTTAGAAGGATCTTTATAATTCACATATAATAAATCTGCGTTTTTAATAAATAAGTTGGCAATATTAATAGTAGCTTGAACATTTCCACCTACACAATCTCTTAAATCTATTATAAGTGCTTTCATTCCATCATTCTGAAGTTTTGTTAATGCATCTGAAAGATCATTTAATGTCTGTTGATAAAATTGATTTATCATCATATAGCCAATTTCTTCTGTTACCATGCCGTATGTAACTGATGGAACATTTATAATGGCTCTGACAGGGGAAACATCAAATATAAGTTCACCTCTTTTTATTTTTAGATTAACTGTAGTGTTTTCATCCCCTTTCATTAAGGCTGCACAGTCATCTGGAGAAATAGATACCGTACTTTCTCCGTCTATTTCCAAGATTAAATCTCCAGCTTTAAGCCCAACTTTATCAGCGGGAGAAGCTGGGAAAACCTGTGTAATATATGGGTAGAGGGTGCTTTCATCTTCCTTGTCTTGATATTGTAGATTTGTCTTAGAGAAATAAATACCTATTCCTCCATATTTACCAGTGGTTCTCTGCATATAATCACTGGATTCATCAGCTGTTACATAATATGAATATCTGTCATCCAATGATTTAAACATAGCACTTGCCATGGCTTCATATATTTTTTGATAATCTATATCCCAAAGAAAATTCCTTTCAATATATTTATATAAAGAAGTCAGAGAAGCCATATCTTTTTCTATTCTGGCATAACCTTCAGCTGTAGAATATTTATTTCCTGAGCTTGAATTTGAGTTATTTGAAAGCTGTTCTATAATGGAACGTCTTTCATCAACGCCTTCTGCAAAAACCGAAAAGGCAGTAATAAAAACAAATAAAAAGCAAATAATTTTTTTAATATTTTTTTTCATAATGACAGAATAATATCATTTTATAAAAATTCTACCAATATTATTAATCAATTCTCTTTAATGGTTTTATTAATAAGTTCAGCAAGACTGTCTTTCATATCAGGAGCAAACTGTGCTCCTCTTTGTTTTATTATTTGACCTGCTAAAACTGAGGCAGAAATACCGGAATTATAAATATCAAAACCAGAGCATAAGCCGTAAATAAAACCAGCAGAATACGTATCTCCTGCACCTGTAGTATCTACTGGTATATTAGGTCCCTGTACTGGAATACTATATATTTTTTGCTTATGGCTGATAAAAGATCCTTTTTTCCCATTTTTAACTATAGCCGTTTCACAGAGTTTTCCCATAGATTTACAGCACTCATAGGCATCATAATTATCAAACATAATTCTGGCTTCTTCCTTATTTGCAAATACAATATTACAGTCATGTTTTATAATATCAAGAAAAGAATCCTTATACCTTCCTACTGCAAACATATCTCCTAAATCAAATGAAACAGTAATACCTTTAGCGTGCGCTATAGATAATGCCTTTTTTATAGCATCTTTTTGATTTTGAGTATCCCACATATATCCTGTGAAATGGAAAAAATCTGACTTATTCAAATCTTCTTCTATAATGTCATCTGTGCAGAAATATCTGTTTGCACCTAAAAATGTGTTCATGGTTCTGTCTGAATCAGGGGTTACAAAAATTATAGAAGAACCTGTGGGAATGTCTGAAAATAAGAGGTTGTCTTTTACCCTAAGTTTTGAAAGTTTGTCTTTATAAATTTTCCCGTATTCATCATTTCCAACTTTACCAGAAAGTGTAGTATGAATTCCCATGGTGGATAAGGTAATGATGGTGTTAGGGCAGGAGCCTCCACATGAATAACTTATTTCAGATTTTGTTTTAATAAACTCAGTTAGTTCTATTCTTCTTTCATTATCGATCAGGTTCATGGTACCTTTATGAAGTCCTAGTGAATGTAGTTCTTCATCTGTTATGTTGACAATAATATCTATAAGGGGGTTTCCTATCCCATACACTTTTTTTTTAATCATGAAAAAATTTTATCTTTACATTAAATATATTTCAACTAAAGAATTAATTTTCATGATACAATCATAATCAGTAGATGAAGATATATTAGTGAGGTATTTATGAGAAATTTAATAGTTTACTATTCTTTAGAAGGTAGTACTAAATATGTAGCTGAAAAAATGGCAGAAAAACTTGAAGCTGATATATTAGAACTTATACCTAAGAAATCTTATCATTCAAAGGGAATTTTAAAATTTATATTTGGAGGGAAAAGCGCCATAATGGCGGAAAAGCCTGCTTTGGAAGACTATAATATAGATTTGTCATTATATGACAGAATAATTTTGGGTTCACCAGTTTGGGCATCTAATTTTACACCACCTATTAGATCTTTTATTTTGGATAATAAAAGTCAGCTGAATAATAAAAAATTTGCTTGTTATTTATGTCAGGCAGGAGCTGGAGGAGAGAAGGCTTTAAAAAAGCTTGCTGACTGTTTAGATATAGAAAAATTTGATTTGTCATATATTTTTACAGCACTTTATAAAGATCCTGAAAAAGATAAAAAAATTGATTCTTTCTACTATATGTTAAGAGTTTGATAAAGGGGTTAGTAAAAATGAAGTGTCCGTATTGTAGTACTGAGCTGTCCGGAGTTTATTTTTCTACTATATGCTCTAAATGTGGTAAAAGTCTTCATACCTGTTTAACCTGCAAGTTTTATTTAAAAGGTGCTCATTATGACTGTAAAGAAGATGTAGATGAATTTATAGCAGATAAAGGAAGAAATAATTTCTGTTCTTATTTTTCACTGACTGATAAAATGTTGGATGAAAAAAATTCAAGTGGCTCTTCTGCAAATAAGACAAATACATCAGCAGAGGAACTGTTTAATAAATTTTTTACTTAAAATATTTTAATTTCTTCTTTAAATGTTAACTCTAAACTTAAATCTTTACCAATCATAAAAAATGAATAATGCCCCATGCCATGTGACTGTTCTATCCATAATGTATGATCTGATATTAAACCTTTTATACCCATGGTAATTCTTAATCTATCATCTGGAGATGAAAATTCAATCTCTCTTCCTGAATAGATTTGAATCTCTTCACCATAATAGGCAGTAAATTCATATTCGCTGATGTCATTGGTAAATTTTTCATTTACTCTAGTTCCAATAGTTATTCTATCATTATCTGTCTCATAAAAATCTATTAATTTTATTTTCAGTTTGTATTCTACAGGTTCCCATTTTGAATATAAATTATGGTGGCCATCAATTTTTACGGTGGTGTATTGTGTTACCTTTTCACTGAAAACACTATCAGTGTACCAACCTGCAAAAGTCCAACCTTTTCTAGTAGGAATAGGAAGAACTCCGTATTCTCTTCCATATTTAACAAGTTTATACATGTTCCCATTCCCTGTAGGGGACAGATATGACGCAGGAGGTAATATTATTTCAGAATTATTTAAGATATTGGTACTATCAAGAAAGCTGTTACCAATTTCTCTAAATACTACCATAATACTCCAGTTAGCTGTGTATTCTTTATTTCCCGTAGTTCCTTTTTCTATTTTAATTGTATCATTTAAATTAACTATATCATCTCCACTCCAGCCGTCAAAGACATAGGCATATCTATGTGGTTTGTTAATGATTACTTCATCTTCTACAGTGTAATAACTAGGTAGAGAATCTGGATTATATATCTTATCTGCATCATTATATTTTATACTGTATCTTATAGGTTTAGCACTTACTGATACTTTCACATCTGTATCTGGCATATAAAAAGAGTTTTCATATATCATTATATAACCGCTTATTACTGCCCATGAATTAAATTCATATCCATCATCAAATTCAGTAGCACTTAAAGTTATTATATCTCCGAAATATGCAGAATCTGTCTCTCCTATTACACCTGTTACATGCTCACCTTTTGTAATTGTTATATTATATTTCTCAGGTGTCCACTGGGCATATAATGTATGGTCACAAGCAAATGTAACTTTTGTATCAGAATCTACTATGTTATCAGATGTGTTATTTGATGAATCAGCTATCTTACTCCAGTTCATAAATATCCATCCTGTTCTAATTGGAACTGGTAAAGTACCATAACTACTGTCAAATACGACTGTCTTACTTGTATTTTGGTTTCCAAATTTTATTTCTGATTCATTTAAGACAGTATGACCAGGTAAGATATAATTTTCAGCATTTCCACTAAATGTTACGGTATAAGTATTAGCAGTCCAGTTGGCTGTATATTCCTTATTCCCCTTAGTCTCTGTTTTTACAGTTACGTTTGTATTGTCATTTCCTATTAAATCTGTACCACTCCAGCCTTTGAATGTATAACCTGTTTTAGTAGGATTTATGAGTGTAAAATTAGGGCTAAGTATAGAGTACACCACAGGGTTTTCATTTTGGTTAAAATAACCACCATTTAGGTTATATGAAATATTGAATTCTTTTGGTTCAGTTATGATAAATCCTGTAATAGCTGTGAAAATTTCACTGCTTTTATTGTCATACCAGATTTTGAGTACTCTATCATTTCCTATTTCCGTAGAATCTAATTGGCAAACAAAAAAAGATGTATAGTCTTTGTAATTAAAAATTTCAGAATAACCATCATAATTAACAGTAATTCTAAGTGTAGATAAATCTGTTTCTTCATTATATTTTATTTTCTTGGCTTCAGAATTAATATCAGCATATAAACTGATGATTTTGATTTTTTCCCATTCAGCAGTTAGAATAACCTTATCTTTATTCTTTCCTCCTGTTACATAATCTTTATCTAGAGTTTGATTAAAAATTTCACCATCTGGTGCCTGCCACCCTAAAAATCTGTATCCAGGTTTTATGGGGGTAGGTAGAGATTTTATTTCTCCATATTTAACAGATACTGAATCTATATAGCTTCCACCATCTGAATCAAAATAAATGGTATATGAATTAGGTGTATAGTGTGCATATAACCTGATTTCTGCATTATTTTTATCAGATAAATCAGAGCCGTAAATGTCTGTACTATTAAATATTATACTATCATTTTCTTTTGGACTTAAGGACCATCCTGTAAATTTATAACCTGTTTTAACAGGAATTTTCGGAAGAAGCCATTTTTCGTTATAGAAAACTTTTTTACTTTCTGTAAAATTTTCATCATTATAATTCCCATTATTTGATATGAATAAGACAGTATATGAATTTGGCTTCCAAATAGCATAAAGTGTTGTATCATTAGAGCGTAAGAACACAGCATTATCAGTTATCAATTTTTTTGAGTTATACGTTTCATCTGCATTTTCAGACCAACCTGCAAATTCATATCCTAATCTGGTAAAAGTATTTTCAATCAGTTTATCTTTCTTGTTTTTTTCTATTGGCTGTACATAGGTTTCAGTATTAGCAGTGTTGGAATTAAAAGTAATAAACAGGGCATTTTCTGTTTTAATCCATTTAGCATAAATTTTCACAGAGCCTTCAGTTGCCAACCCTTTTACAGTATATCCAAGTTTTTTATCCAGATTAAATGTACTGTCTAAAAAGTAGCCACCAAATACATAACCTTCTCTTTCTGGTTCAGGTAAATTTACTGTTTCATTATATGCCACTATTTTTTTTGTTTCTTCCAGATG
>CACYEI010000010.1 GCA_902773355.1 uncultured Spirochaetales bacterium | reverse complement strand
GATAAATTATAAATTGTAGCAGATAATAAGTTGAAGAAAGTAAGTCTTTTTTGATAATATGAATATATGGGTAAAAAGATTGTTGTAGCCTTAGGCGGAAATGCATTAGGGAATACTGCTTATGAGCAGGCTGAATTAGTTAAACAGACATCAGTTTTTATAGCTGATATTATTCAAAATGGATATGACGTTGTGTTAGCACATGGGAACGGACCACAGGTGGGAATGATAAATCTTTCATTCTCTCATGCTGAGGAATCTGGTATTATAAAGGCAGATATGCCTTTTCCAGAATGTGGTGCCATGAGTCAAGGATATATAGGATATCATCTTCAAAACGCACTGCAGAATGAGTTAATGAAAAGGGATATAAAGAAAAATGTTCTAACCATTATTACTCAGGTTGTGGTTGATGAAAAGGATCCTGCATTTTCCAACCCTACCAAGCCTGTTGGGTCTTTTTATTCTAAAGAAGAAGCTGAAGTCTTAAAAGAAAAAAAAGGTTTTACCATGGTTGAAGATGCTGGACGTGGTTACAGACGTGTAGTTCCTTCTCCGGTTCCAGTGGATGTAGTAGAAAAAGACGCAGTAAAGACATTGGTAAAAGATGGCTATGTAGTTATTACTGTTGGAGGAGGCGGAATTCCGGTTATCTGTAAAAATGGTTCTTATGTAGGTGTACCAGCAGTTATTGATAAAGATTATGCTTCTTCAAAGTTATCTGAATTAACAGATGCAGATATACTTCTTATTCTTACAGCAGTAGAAAAAGTTTATATAAATTATAAAAAGGAAAATGAAAAAGGTTTAGACTGCATGACTGTTTCTGAAGCCGAAGAATATATAAGGGAAGGTCAGTTTGCAGTAGGCTCCATGTTACCTAAGGTCAAAGCATGTGTTAATTTTGTAAAAAATAATAAAAAAAGAAAGGCTATTATTTCTTCCTTGGATAAGGCAGCATTAGCACTGTCAGGGAAAACAGGTACAGTTATTACTGCATGAGTAAAGAAGAGAAGAATAAAATACCTGTATTAAAGATTATTCCTGCTTTAATATGGATAGCTATTATTATATTACTTATTGTCTATAGAAACAAAATTAGTGTGGATTCTATCAGAAAAATATTGCCAAAGGATTTACTGTTGTCATTTGTTATCATGCTTTTAATTTTTGGTTTTAAAAGTATTACAATAATTATTTATTCAGGTCTCCTTTATACTGCTAGCGGTATTTTGTTCAGTCTCCCCGCTGCTCTTTTATTGAACTTTTTAGGAAGTATAGTAATGTGTACTATTCCTTATTTAATGGCTTATCCAAAAGGTTATGTTGTAGTAAATAAGTTAAATGAAAAATATCCCAAATTCTCTGAAATAGTATCATTAAGAGGGGATAATGATTTTATATATACTTTCTTGGTTAGACTTAATAAATTACTGCCATTTGATATTGTAAGCTCATATCTTGGAGCTCAGAGAATTGGTTATTTGACTTTTATATTAGGAAGTTTATCCGAATTATCTTTTAGTATAGTTCTTTTTACGCTTGCTGGTACAAGTTTGATGAATAAAAATACAACTTTTACCATTTTTTCTTTAGTCTTTCAGGTTTTTTTAACCATTTGTTCTTTCTTTTTCTTATCAAGATATCATAAAAAAAATAATGAAAAGAATAATGACAAAAATGAATAAAATAGAAATAAGTAAGAAAAGAAGTATGCTATATGCTGACATTAGATCTTTTTTTCAAAAAAAAGATTATTTGGAAGTCTTTACTCCAATATTAACTGAAGCACTTGTACCTGAACACACTATTCAGACATTTGCTACTTCATTTGAAAATGAATTTAGTGGTAATAAGAATCTTTATCTTATTCCTAGTCCAGAAGTGTATATAAAAAAATTGTTGTCTGAGGGGTTTCCCAGTTTGTTTGAAATTACCAAGTGTTTCAGAAATTCAGAGCAGTTAGGAGTAATTCATAATCCTGAATTTACAATGCTTGAATATTATACACTAAATTATGATGAAAATGATTCATTAAATCTTACTAAGGAAATGCTTAAATTTTTAAATATTGATTATCCTGTGTTAAAAATGAGCGTAAGAGATGCAGTATTAAAATATTCAGAGCTTGATTTAGATAAACTTCAGGATTGTAATGAATTAAGAAAAGCGGCTGAAAAATTAAATCTGCTTGTTTCAGTTAATGATGAATGGGATGATGTTTTTAATATGATTTTTTGTACTTATGTTGAAACAGCATTACCTGCAAATACACTTGTTTTTTTAACTGATTATCCTAGACAGGTGAGATGTTTGGCTAAAAGAAACGGTAATTATTTGAGGCGTTGGGAACTGTATGTAAATTCTATTGAATTAGCTAACTGTTTTTATGAAGAGAATGAAATAAATTTGATTAAAGATTATTATTCAGCTGAAAAAAGTAAAATAAAGCCTGAAAAGAGAATTGATGAAAATTTGATTAATGAAATGTCTTTATTGCCAAAATGCTCAGGCGTAGCTATGGGGCTGGACAGATTATTGATGATAAAATACGGTCTGAAAGATATTAAAGAAGTGCTTCTTTTTCCGTATAATTAAGATATGAATAAATATGATACTGAAGATATTATTTATGCTTTAAGTACACCACTTGTCCAAAGTGCCATAGGAGTAATCAGAGTTAGTGGAAAAGGCTGTATTAAAGTTTTAAGTACACATTTTAAGTCTAAAATAGATTTAAATAAGGCTGAATCTAATACTGTTATCTATGGAAGACTGGAGAATTTGGATAACTGCCTTATAACTGTTTTTAAACATGGTCATGGATATACGGGTGAGGAAAGTTTAGAAATTTCCTGTCATGGTGGGCTACAAATTATTATTTCCATTTTGAATTTTTTATCTTCTTTATCTTTTAGACAGGCAGAACGTGGAGAATTTACTTTTCGTGCTTTTATGAATGGGAAGATGGATTTGACTCAGGCAGAAGCTGTTAATGAACTTATTAACAGTAAATCTTTGGTGTCTTCTAGTATGGCACTTAATAAGCTGAATGGGGAATTGTTTAAAATAATAAAAAATTTAACTGATAAAATTACAGATTTTCTGACTAATATTGAATTTCAGTTGGATTACACAGATGAAGATGATTTATTGTATGCTGATTTTGATGTCAATGAACTTAAATCCGTGGATAATGAAATTTTAAAATTATTGGATACGTACAGTGTTGGTCGTATTTATTCAGAGCAGTTGAATGTGGTTATCTGCGGTGTATCCAATGCTGGAAAGAGTTCTTTATTTAATTATCTATTAAGAGAAGAAAGAAGTATTGTTAGTTCCCACTTAGGAACAACAAGAGATTATATTGAATCATCATGTGTTATTTCAGATATACCTGTAAAATTATATGATACTGCAGGTCTTAGAGAGACATCAGATGTTATAGAAAAAGAAGGTGTTAAAAGAAGCAGAGATTTAATTGAAAGTGCAGATATTATTTTATATCTTATAGATCCCAAAAATCCTGTTATAGATAAGAGGCTTATAGAAGATAAACGTTGTATTTTCATAAAAACTAAATCAGATTTAATCAAATCAGGTTTAACTAAATCTGGTTTAATTAAATCATATTTGAATGTAGATACTAGGATAGAAAATGAAATAGAGCAGAAATGTATTTCAGTGTCAGTCATTACAGGAGATGGCTTTTCTGAACTCTTTAAGGCTGTAAAAGATAAGGTTTTTTCAAACTTACAGAAGATTGAGAATGTAAGAAATGGAGAAGTCTTTATTCAAAGTGCCAGACAGAAGAAAAGTTTATTACAAGCTCATAATGGATTAAATGCTGTTATTAATGGATATGAAAACGGTGTTACTATGGATCTTTTAGCCATAGATATCAGGGAAGTACTTAATAATTTAGGTGAAATTACGGGTGAAGTTACATCAGATGATATATTAGATAGAATCTTCAGTAAATTTTGTGTAGGTAAGTAACAAATGCTAGATAATAGAGATTATGCAATAATTGTTGTAGGCGGTGGACATGCTGGAATAGAGGCTTCTTTGGCATGTGCCAGGATAGGATTTAAGACACTTTTAATAACCCAGAATCCAGATACCATAGGTAGGCTTTCTTGTAATCCAGCCATAGGCGGACAGGCTAAGGGGAATATTGTCAGAGAAATAGACGCTTTAGGCGGAGAAATGGGAAAACTGATTGATAAGTGTTTTCTTCAGTTCAGAATGCTTAACAAAAGTAAGGGACCAGCAGTACAGTCTCCAAGAGCACAGGCAGATAAGTTTTATTATTCTTTTTTAGCTAAAAAGACACTGGAAAAAACAGATAATCTGACTATATTTATGGATAATGTAGTAGATGTTTTGCTTGATAAGAATAATAACTGCATAGGTGTTTCAACAGAAAGAAAGAATAAAATTTCATCTTATGCTGTAGTCCTGACTACAGGGACATTTATGAATGGCAGAATATTTATAGGTGACTATGATAAGCAGGAAGGAAGACTTGGAGAAGAAGCTGTTTTAGGTTTAGGAGAAGCTTTATCTAAGAAAGGGTTAAGTGTTGGCAGATTAAAAACAGGTACTCCTGCCAGAATTAAAAAATCATCAATAGATTTTAATGAAGTGGAATTACAGAAAGGTGATGATGAAATTATTCCATTCAGTTATTTAAATGAAGATATGTGTAATAAATATGTGGACAATAATAATGCGAACAATAAAGATGAGGGTAATAATGATGCGTGTAATAATAATTTAAATAATGGGAATTTAAACAAAGATGAATATTTTAATCCAGATAATCAGTTGCCATGTTATATAACATATACTAATGAAAAAACACATTCTATTATAAGGGATAATATTACTCATTCCCCGCTATATAGTGGAAAAATAACAGGAAAAGGACCTAGGTACTGTCCAAGTATAGAAGATAAGG
This sequence comes from uncultured Spirochaetales bacterium, assembly GCA_902773355.1. Lineage (GTDB taxonomy): Bacteria > Spirochaetota > Spirochaetia > Sphaerochaetales > Sphaerochaetaceae > CACYEI01. The sequence continues at coordinate 15,699 of CACYEI010000010.1, read as the reverse complement.
TTGTACGCTTTGCGGATAGAGAAAGACATCAGATTTTTATTGAACCAGAGGGCAGGAATACTGATGAAATGTATCTAAATGGTTTGAGTTCCAGTTTACCTGAAAAAGTTCAAGTGGATTTCATACATACTATAAAAGGTTTGGAAAACGCTGTTATTGTCAGACCAGGTTATGCTGTGGAATATGACTACTTGAATCCAATTAATTTAAAAAGCAGTTTAGAGTCAAATATTATTCCAAATTTATTTATTGCAGGTCAGACAAATGGAAGCAGCGGATATGAAGAAGCAGGTTGTCAGGGCTTGATGGCAGGGATAAATGCCTGTCAGAAGCTATTAAATAAGGCTCCATTGGTTTTAAGCAGATCTGAAGCGTATATAGGTGTACTTATTGATGATTTGGTAACCAAGGGGACAGAAGAACCATACAGAATGTTTACAGGTAGAGCAGAGTACAGATTGAAACTTAGACATGATAATGCAGATGCCAGATTGACACGTTACGGTTATGAAATAGGTTTATGCAGTGAAGAAAGAATAAATAAACTTAAAGAAAAACAGAAAGAAATTGAAAGTTTATCTGAATTGTTAAAAAACAGAGGTTATGATGGAAAAAATGCTTATGAAGCCTTAAGAAAGCCAGAAAACACTTTAAATAGTTTAAAGGAAACTATAACGGAAATTAAATCATATAAAAGCTGTGTCTTATCTTCTGTGGAACTTAATATTAAATATGAAGGTTATATAAGCAGGCAGGATAAACAGATAGAAAAATTCAATAAACTTGAAAAAATTAAAATATCTCCTGATTTTAATTGGGATAATCTGAAAGGTATTTCTGCTGAATCTATAGAAAAGTTCAAACTTGTCAGACCTGAAACGCTAGGACAAGCCAGCAGGATTTCTGGTGTCAGAAGCAGTGACATACCTGTTTTGTTGTCATATTTGAAAACACGTAATTAATGAAAACATGTAATTAATACACGTAATTAGTGAAAACATGTAGTTAGTGAAAACTTAGTGAAAATATGTAGTTAAGGTGAATATGTAATTAGAGTGAAATCAAGAAATTAAAATATCTGATTAATTGTTATGATGTAAAATCAGGTAAGATAAAAAATACATAGTATAAAAATTATAAAGTATAGAAATTTATAAGATATAAAAATTTAGAAATTAAAAAAGTATAGAAATGTATAGAAAGGTATAGAAATGAATAAAGATGAAAAAGAATTATTGTCAGAAGGAATAAACACTATAGTAAATTCACTCTTTTATTCCGATAGATTGGAAATTAATATAGATAAGGCTTTAGCAGCTTTAGAAATATATTTTGATCAGATTATCTATTATAATCCTATATATAAATTGGTTAAGGCTGATAACAGAGAAATTATTATTAGACATTTTTTAGACAGCATTGCACCATTTGAACATATTTTTCAAATTCTTTTTAATGAAAAATACAATCACCAAAAATATAAGATAGCAGACTTTGGCTCTGGTGCAGGTTTTCCAGGTTTGGTATTATCTGCATTATTCTTAAATGTTAAAAATACGGAAGTTAATTCTTTTCTTAAGCCTTCTTTTTACCTTGTTGAACGAATGGGCAGAAGGGCAGGATTTTTAAGAACATGCTTAGTGCTGACAGGTTTATCAGAATCAGTTTCTGTAATAGAAAAAGATACTTCAGAATTAAATGATAAATTTGATGTTATAACTATGAGAGCTTTCAGACCATTATCTGAAATATATTCAGATTTGATTAGAACAACTAAAAAAGGTTCTAAGGTTATTATGTATAAAACCAGCATGAGAGGGATTACGGATGAAATATCAAAAATAAATATTTCAGAATTTTCCACACGTGTTGTGTCTTATACTGTTCCATATCTTAATGCAGAAAGAACTCTCTTGATATTAAGCAGGCTGTAAATAGAATGGATATACTTTCTGTTAATAACATTTGCTTTAAAACAGACAATAAATATATATTGGAAGATATAAGTTTTAGCATAAAAAAGGGTAGTATCACAGCCTTATGCGGTAATAACGGAGCAGGCAAAACCACATTAATAAAAGTTTTAAAAGGTCTTTTAAAAGTTTCTTTAGGTGAGATTTATATCAACGGATTAAATGTAACCAAAAAATCTGGTGAAAGATTGAAAAAAATAGGATTGGTTTTTCAGGATCCTGATTTACAGATTGTTGGTGAAACAGTAGAAAAAGATATTGAATTTGGTCTTAGAAACTTGAATTTAACTAGTGTAGAAATAGAAAGAAAAGTTAATAAGGTAATAAACGAACTTAAACTTATTGATTTAAGAAACAGAGATCCGTTAACCCTATCCGGTGGAGAAAAAAGGAAGCTGATTTTGGCGGATATATTGGTAATGGATCCTGATATAATAATTCTGGATGAAATATTTGCAAATTTAGATTATCCAAATGTAAAGGTTGTTTTAAAACTGATCCAAGAGCTTAAAGACTTAAACCAGACAGTTATTATTGTTTCTCATAATGTTGAAAAATTTCTTTTTCTTACAGATAATCTGATATTATTGAAAAACGGAAAGGTTGTTTATAATGGCAAATCCAGCCTATCTATAGAAGTATTGAAGGAAAATGAAATTTGTTCCCAAAATAGCTTTTTTGAAAATATGTTAATGCCATGAACACAAAATTATTTCATTACAGACATTCTGACGGACTCTTAAATAAGGTTAATCCAGTAGTTAAATTACTGATGTTGATTATTCTTTCATTAATCAATTCTCTATTAGATGATTTATTTGTAATTGTTTTTTTTATCATATGTGTGTCTGCCATGGCTTTAAATAGAATAAATTTTCTTTCTGTCCTTAAACAGAGCGTTTTCTTTATTATTATAGGTGTAGTTTTTTTTATAACATCTCATTCTTTTTTTAAAATGCTAAGGTACTATAACATGGTTTTAATATGCATAATATTCACATATACTACATCTGTTTTTGATTTGTCCTATTCATTGACCAAATATTCTTTATTAAGAAAAACAGGTAAAATATTGTCTTTAACCCTTATCATGATACCTTTAGCCCTTGATAGCTTTTCTCAGGTTATATTAGCGTACAGAAGTAGAAATTTCAGTATAATAAAACATCCCTTTTCTTCTTTGACTTTTATTGTTATTAATGGAACAAAAAAATATATAGAAAAAGTTTCTTCTTTTTCAGACTCACTTCAATCTAGGCTGTTTCAGGTTTGAAAATTTTATTTATTTTGTCCTTTAATTTATAGGAAACAGTAATAGCTACTGCTGTTTTTATTATATCTCCAATGATAAATGGGAATAAACCAACAGATAAAGTGGATTTAAAATCCAAATTCAAAACATTTTTAAGCATTAATAAACCGCAAATATAAATGGCAGAATTTGCTAATAAGGAGCCAATAATCCATAAAAAAATCTTTTTATTTCTGCCGAACAAGTACAATATTATAACAGCAGGAACTAAACCAATAAGGTACCCACCTGTGGGACCAGTAATAATGCTGATACCGCCACCACCTGTAAATACTGGTAATCCAACTATACCTAGAACCAAATAAGTCAGAACAGAAGGAAGTGATATGCTTAATGGAAGTAGAAGACCTATAGCCAGTACAAACATGGTTTGAAGACTTACAGGAACTACTCCAATAGGTATTTTTATAAATGCCCCTGCACATATAAGAGCAGCAGAAGCTGAAATAAAGAGTATTTTTTTTAAACTGGTATTCATGTTTTCAGATGTTAATAAATATTCATAAAAAAAAATAGTAAGTTCATGTATTGAACAAATTAGTTAAATTTAATATAAATAAAAACAGTTGTGCCGCTTTAGCTCAGTTGGTAGAGCATTGGACTGAAAATCCATGTGTGCCTGGTTCGATTCCTGGAGGCGGCAAGCTGGAAAGTAACTTTCTGGGTTTTCAGGAAGTTACTTATTTCTTTAATCTTAAACTCTTTTATTCATTTCAATCTATTTTGGAGATTTATGGAAAATAATATTGAAAATTTAGAAACAGCGGAACCAGAAAAGAAAAAGGTACGCCGTAAAGTTACTGTAAGGAAAAAAGTTGTATTGGAAGAAGTTAAGAATGAACTAGATTCAGATACAAGTCTTTTTGATTCATCTTCACCTTCTGTAGAGGAAGAAGGTTCTATCCCTGAAAATCCTTCTAGACCGAAAAAAAAATTGCAAACAACCAGAAAAACAGTAAGTAGAAAAAAAGTAAAAAAAGAAGAAAAAACAAACTCCCAAGAAGATATTTCAAATGAAGAAATACAAAAAAATGATGAAATTTTAAAAGCAGATGAAAAAAATACTGATGATGAAAAAGTTACGTCTGAAGATAATGTTCAGGATACTAAAGATAATAAAGTAGAAGAAAATGTTGAAAACCATGAAACAGATACAACTAGTGCAACAGATGCTAAAGATACAAAAGATTTAAAGGAAACAGAAGATAAAAATTCTTTTCAAGTTAGGCATAGGGAAAAAAAGATAAAAGGTAAATCTCAGTATAATGGTCAGGTAAAAAAAGTATATACCATGGATGAAGTCTGTATTACTGAAGAAGAATATAAGATACATCTAACTAACAGATTAGTTGTAAATGATTTGGTGGTTCATGGTGTATCTGATTTAAAAGTAAAACTTTCAGAAGTTACAGGAAAAGACATAGAGGAGTTTGCCGAACTAAAGAAACAGGAAGTTATTGCCAGTATTCTAAGGGAACACTGTAAAAATGATGGTGTTATTTATTCTATTGGTACATTAGAAGTCCTTCCTGATGGATACGGGTTTCTAAGAAGTTCATTAAACAGTTATCTTTCTGGAGCTGAAGATGTTTATTTGGCATCTGGATTAATAAAGTTCTTGAATCTGAAAACAGGTGATACTATAGAAGGACTGATTAGACCTCCAAAGGATAATGAAAGATTTTTTGCATTAAGTAAGGTGGCATATGTAAATGATGAACCACCTATTGTAGCTAAAACTAGAGCTCCTTTTGATTCCTTGATTCCACTCTATCCTGATAAAAGAATTAATCTGGAAACAGTAAGAACAGATAACGATGTATCCATGAGAATAATTAATCTGTTTTGTCCTATAGGGAAAGGGCAGAGGGCTTTAATTACGGCACCGCCTAGAACAGGAAAAACCATTTTATTACAGCAGATTGCTAATGCTATCACTACAAATCATCCTGAAATACATCTGATAGTCCTATTAGTGGATGAAAGACCTGAAGAAGTTACTGATATGAGAAGAAACGTAAAGGGTGAAGTAATAGCTTCAACATTTGATGAACAGGCTACTAGACATGTTCAGGTGGCAGAGATGGTAATAGAAAAAGCTAAAAGGCTTGTAGAACACAAGAAAGATGTAGTTATCCTATTGGATTCAATTACACGTCTAGCCAGAGCTTATAACCAGACAGTCCCCGCCAGCGGTAAAATCTTATCTGGTGGAGTGGATTCAAATGCACTTCATAAACCTAAAAGATTCTTTGGTGCAGCTAGAAATATTGAAGGTGGCGGCAGTTTAACTATTATTGCTTCAGCATTGATTGAAACAGGTTCAAGAATGGATGAAGTTATTTTTGAAGAATTTAAAGGTACAGGTAATAGTGAAATAGTATTGGACAGAATGATGGCGGAACGTAGGTTATTTCCTGCCATAAACATAAAGAAAAGCGGAACTAGACGTGAAGACCTGTTATTAGAACCAGATGAAGCAAACAGAATATGGATTTTAAGAAATAATGTACTAAATGGGCTTGAAGATTATGATATAACCAGACTTCTTGTTGACAAAATGCAAAAAACCAAGAACAATGAAGCGTTCTTACGTTCTATGAATATGGGAGCTATTCCTGTAAACTGAAAATGTAAAATTTATTTTAGATTTGCCGAACATAATCCGGCAAACATGGAGAAATAAAATGAAAAAAGGTATTCATCCAAAATATGAACTTCAGGAAATACGTTGTACATGTGGAAACGTTATTAAAACAAAATCTACTGCTAAATCTATGTCTGTAGAAATTTGTTCTGCTTGTCATCCGTTCTTCACCGGTACTCAGAAGTTGGTTGACTCCACTGGAAGAGTTGATAGGTTTAATAAGAGATACGGTATTAAAAACGCTTAATTTTAATCAAAATTTGAAAAGCACGGTTAGTACCGTGCTTTTTGTATATTTACCAGTACATTTACATAAATTTTTGGAGTTATCATGATAGACAGTAAAGATTTAACAAACAGATATGAAGAAATAAAAAGAAATATTGTTAATAGAAACATGAAGGTTAATTTAGACGAAATTATAAACCTTCAATCCAAAAGATTAGAGTTACTTCATGCAGTAGAAGATTTAAGAACTCAAAGAAATCAAAATGCCCTTAAGATGAAAGGTAAGCTTGATAATACAGAAAGAGAAAAACTCTTAGCGTTAGGACGTGAGCTTAAGGATAAGATTTCAGAAAATGAAGAACTGCTTTCAAATGTGGAGAAACAGTATATTTCGGGTTTAAGGCAGATTCCTAATTATGCACATAAAGATGCACCTGTAGGTAAAGAAGACAAGGATAATACTGCAGTAAAGTATGTGGGGAAACCTACCGCTTTTTCTTTTAAACCAAAGGATCACATTCAACTAGGTGAAGAACTTGATATCATGGATTTTGATACTGCTACTAAAGTCAGCGGACCCAAGTTTTATTATTTAAAGAATGAAGCTGTGTTGTTACAGATGGCATTAGAAAGATATGCTCTGGATATTGTTATGAAACATGGCTTTACTCCAATGATAACTCCAGATGTAGCTAAAGAAGAAATACTGGAAGGTATTGGTTTTAACCCTAGAGGGGAAGAAAGCAATATCTATACTTTGGAAGGTACTGGAACAGCGTTAGTAGGTACAGCAGAGATTACTTTAGGAGGCTATTTCAGTGGTAAAGTGTTTAATAAAGAGGAACTGCCTGTAAAATTAACTGGACTCTCCCATTGTTTCAGAAGAGAAGCAGGTGCTGCTGGGCAGTATTCAAAAGGGCTATACAGAGTTCATCAGTTTTCAAAACTGGAAATGTTTATATTCTGCCTACCAGAAGAAAGTGACAGTTATCATGAAAAACTTTTATCTATAGAAGAGGAAATTTTTGGTGGTCTGGATTTACCATACAGAGTTGTTGATACATGTACAGGTGATTTAGGCGCTCCTGCATACAGGAAGTATGATATAGAAGCATGGATGCCAGGAAGAGGTGAAAATGGTGATTATGGAGAAGTTACAAGTACATCTAACTGTACAGATTATCAGGCTAGGAATCTTAATATAAAGTTTAAAGATTCAGATGGAAAAACCCAGTATGTACATATGCTTAATGGCACTGCAGTTGCAGTATCCAGAGCTATGGTGGCTGTTTTGGAAAATAATCAAACTGCTGACGGTAAAGTTATTATTCCTAAGGCATTGGTTCCGTATATGGGTATAAAAGAGATAAAAAAGAAATAAAATGAAAAGAATTATAAACAGCTTACTGGAAAATGATTGCTATAAGTTTTCCATGGGACAGGCTATATACCATCAATTCAGTGATTATAAAACTACATGGACATTTAAGTGCAGAAATGAAGATGTTTTTTTTACTCCAGAAATGACTCAGGAAATTAAAAAACAGATTAGACTTTTCTGCAAATTAAGATTTACAGAAGAAGAGCTGTCTTATTTGAATTCTATTAAATGGATTAAAGGTTCATATATAGACTTTTTAAGATTGTGGCAACCTAGATTTGAAGATTTTGAGATAAACAATAATGATAAATGCGGTTTATTTGTAGAAACAAAAGGAACATGGCTCAATACTTCCATGTATGAAATTCCAACTTTAGCCATAATAAATGAGGTGTATTTTAGATATAGATATGATTCAAATTATGCTGATGTTTATTCCAGTTTTAAAAGAAGACTGAAAGAAAAAATTAAAGATTTAAAAAATGGCAAATATACTTTAAGTCAGTTCAGTGAATTTGGACTAAGAAGACGTTTTAGTGCTCAGGCGGAAGAACTGGCTGTTAAGTCATTAAAAAATGCATCATTTCCAAATAATGTTAAATTTGTAGGAACATCTAATGTCTATCTGGCTAAAAAATACAACCTTTTGCCTGTTGGAACACAGGCACATGAATGGATTATGTGTGTAGGACAGGGAAACCATAAACATAATCCAGCTTATTCCAATTGGTTTGCTATGGATTCATGGATTAGGGAATATGGAATACTTAATGGAACAGCTTTAACAGATACAATTACTACAGATTGTTTTCTGAGAGATTTCAGATTGACTTTTTCTACATTGTTTTCTGGTGTAAGACATGATAGCGGGGATCCATTCCTATGGGGTGAAAAAATGATTAAACACTATGAGTCTTTAGGTATAGATCCACAAACAAAAACCTTATTATTCAGTGACAGTCTGAATTTTAAAAAGGCCACAGAAATTGAGAAGTATTTTAGAGGCAGAATCAGAGTTGCATTTGGAATTGGAACATATTTGTCAAATGATACTGATGTTAATCCTTTAAACATAGTGATGAAAACTACTTTTTGTAACGGTATGGATGTAGCAAAAATATCGGATGCAGAAGGAAAAAGCATGTGTAAAAATCTTCAGTACGTAGATTATCTGAAACGCTGTATTTCATGGCGTATGGAGCATGAACTTTCAAAAGATTTATAACAATAATTTATTCAATATTTCTGGTTTGTTCACGTATGTTTTCAAGACAGTCTTTAAGTGTGATTATTTGGAGCGTAACATCAATTATCTGTGTTTTTGAAGCAATTGTGTTTACCTCCCTAAGCATTTCCTGACATAGGAAATCCAGTCTTTTCCCAACAGGTTCTGGACTGTCTATTAGATTTTTGAAATGGTTTACATGAGTTTTCAGTCTTTGAACTTCCTCATTAATAGTAAGTCTGTTAACCATTATTCCTACTTCTGTAAGTAGAGTGTTTGTATCCATTTTTTCTATTTCAATATAGTTTTTAATTTTAGTTGTCAGATTTTGTGTAACAGTTTCTTCTATCTGTTCTGAATAACCAGATATGAAATCAAGAGAATGAGAAAAAACATTTATGCTTTTAACTAAATCATTATAGGTAGCTAATCCTTCTCTTTCTTTTTCTTCAACTAAAAGAGTAAGTGAATTGTTTAAACAAGTGCCAAGAATATTTTTTATTTTGTCATTGTTTATGTCTTCATTTAGTAAACTATCCAGATTTATATTTTTGACTGATGCTATTAAATCACTAAGTTGTAGTACTGTTTTAATTTTATTTTTTTTACATAAAAGATTTATCTCTTTTACATTCTTCAGGTAGTTATTAACATCATTTAAATATTTACTTTGTATTTGGACATTTACATCTATATGACCTCTTTTTACTTTTTGTTTGATTTCAGAAATAATAAAAGGTTCGTATTGCTGTAAAATTACAGGTAGATTAATACTAAATTCAAGATATCTACTGTTTACTGATTTTATATTCAAATGCAATCTAATATCATCATCATTATAAGAACAATGCCCAAAAGCAGTCATACTAATCATGTTTTTTCCTTTTAAATAGTATAGCTTCCTGAAAAGCTGTATTTTAAATTTGATAAAGCATCTAAATAAAAGTTTAGATTTAAGTTTACTTTATTTAGCTTTGCTCCTAGACCTAGAGAAATAACACTTTTTTGGGAGTTTTTAAAGATTGTATTTAATCCTGCCAGAATAGACAACTTGTAATCAGAAGTGAATTGAAGTTTGAATTCACCGCCAGCTTTAATTCCCAATTTATTATAATCTCCAACATTTATTAAATCTAATCCCAGGCTTCCCGTGAAATTTCTGAGTTTACCTCTGGCATTATATTCTGGAACAGAGTAGTAAAGTCCAAATGAAATAGAAGAAAGAATTTCTCTGGGTTTAAATGATGTGTCATTAGTTCTATAGTTGTAAAAATCAGGAATTATTAAACCTATAGAAAAATTGTACATACTAAAGCCCATGCCCAGTTTTATGTTAAGATTTTCACTATCTTCATTGAATTTATATGATTCAAAAACACCGTTAATCCAAAGATCTACAAATCTGTTGGAATTTGAAATTCTTATGTTTGGTCTGATTAAGGACATATTCCCTGTAATCCCAGCACCAAATGAGAAGTTACTTATCTTTACAGCGTAGTTTATTCCTAAGGAAATATCCTGAATTGCATTATAAAATCTTGTATCATCTTCTATAATTTCATCCAATAGAAAAAAAGAATCTGAAATATTGGCAGAAATTCTTTTACCTGTAAAAATAACTGATGCATTTCCATATGGTTTAGGCATGGTAATGTTTTTTCCATTTAGTAGGAAACTATCACCAAATTCGCCTTTTACCAGCATATTGAAAGAGGATTCTTTAAATCCTAGCATGGCTGGATTATAAAAAAAATCCAAATCTGCGGAAGATACAGCTATTCCAATATCTCCCATGGCTTTTAATCTGGAAGTATTTTCAAAAGCGTATGCAGAACATATGCCTGTAAAAAAAATAAAAAAAATAATTAAATGCTTTTTTAAATTAAAAACCATTACTTTTAAGTGCTTTTGACAGTTGATCAGGGCATGAAGATTCTTTATAACCGCATTTAATACCGCTTAAAAGATCTGCTATTTCAGATGCATTTCTTCCTTTACATAATGCGTTTAAACCTTTATGGTTTCCGTCACATCCGCCGTTAAATGTAACATTCTGGATTATATTATTATCATCTATGGTTACTTTAACCCCATGAGCACATATACCTTCAGTTTTAAAATTTATTTCTCTCATGGCATGAGTTTATCATATACTGGATTTTTTTTCCATTATAGGACATTATCTAAATAAGATGAGAATTGCTATTTCAGGAAAAAGCGGTTGTGGGAACACAACAGTTTGTAATATTTTATCAAAAAAACTTTCAATCCCTCTGGTTAATTATACATTTAGACAGATGGCGGAAGAAAAAGGTATGAACTTCTGGGATTTCTGTGCACTGGCAGAAAAAGATGATAGTATTGATATTGAGCTTGATAAGAAAATGGTGGATATGGCCATGTCTTATCCTGATTCTATTTTGGGTTCCAGATTGGCTATTTGGAATCTGAAAAATGCTGATGTTAAAGTTTATCTGCTGGCTTCAGATGATGAAAGGGCAAGAAGAATAATTGGTAGAGAAGGAGGAGATTTCTCTGAACAACTAAAAAAAACCAAGCAGAGAGATATAAATGATTCAGCACGTTATAAAAGAATTTATGGTATAGATAACAATGATACAAGTCTTGCAGATCTGGTAATAGATACTGAAGGTAAAACACCAGATGAGATAGCAAATCTTATTATTTACTATTTAAAGACTAAAGGTTGAATACTGTACTTTTTTTACCATATCTTATATTATTTCTTTGTTTTGGAGGTGTAATCTTGACTTTAGATTTAGAAAAACTAGTTGATAATGATAAGAACGTATATGAGTTAACATGTGTAGCTATTAAACGTGCCAGTCAGGTTGCAAATGATCCAGACTATGTTGAAAAGCTGGAAGAGCATCATGATAAAATAACCATAGATGCCCTAAATCAGGTTCTTAATAATGAGGTTGAATATACAGAAACTGTCTGAATTAGGTAATTCAGATTTTACTGTTATAATTCTTTTTGGACCTACGGCAGTAGGAAAGACAGAAGTTATTTATAATTGTTTCTCTAAGGGATTTGAAGTAATAAATGCAGACTCCATACAGGTGTATGAAAAACTTGATATTGGTTCAGCTAAACCAGAATTATCAGTTTTGAATAGAATACCTCATCATCTGATTAATGTTATCCCCGCAGATGGAATGTGGACTGTAGAAGATTTTATTACAAATGCAGATAAGTTAGTTTGTGAGATTTCTAATAGAAAAAATAAACCCCTAATTTCTGGAGGGACAGCTTTTTATATAAAGCACTATCTTTATGGGCTTTCAAATGCTCCAAAATCGGAAGAAATAACTAGAAAATATGTATCTGATATGATAAAGAGAATTGGCTTAAAAGAAGTTTATAATAAATTAACGGAAATTGATCCTGTTTCTGCAAATAATATAAATGAAAATGATGCTTATAGAATATCTAGAGCCTTAGAAGTCTATTATGATAGTGGTAAACCGCTTTCATCTTTTCCTATACCTAGGATTTATAGAGATGGAATAAAGCCGTACATTATAGGTCTAAGAAGGGATAAGGAAGAATTAAGGAAAAGAATTAAACTTAGAGTAGACGAAATGTTTAAAAATGGACTGGTAGATGAAGTTAATGCCTTACGTAAAATGGGTGCTAATCTTACATGGCAAAGCATGAGAGCCATAGGATACAGAGAATTTTTTACCTGTTCTGAAAAATCTTTAGATGAGATTAAGGAGCAGATAATTTTGGATACCATTCATTATGCTAAAAGGCAGACTACTTTTTTCAACTCTTTTTCAGACGTTCATTTTATAGATTTAGATTAGTTTTTTAAATTCACCAACCAAGTAAAAAGAGCCGCAAATAAGAATATAATCACCTTTATCCGTGTTATCTAACGCTGTTTTTAAAGCAAATTTATTATCTGGTATGAGCGTAATACGGCTGTGGCTGTTTTCTTTGTTTGTTCTTTTAATTTTTTGGAAAACTGTAAAAACTTCAAAAATATCGCTTTTTTTCCATGTCCCTGGAGTTGTGATTATTATGTTGTTGAAGTTTTTTATTATTATCTCAGCCATGGCATTGACATTTTTACCTTTTACACAGCCAAAAATACATGTTCCCTTTTTTCTAAATGTGTTTTTAAATGTATCTACTGTTCCTTTTATGCTGTTTTCTGTATGACTTCCATCCATAATCAATATTCTGTTATCAAATTTTATGCTTTCAAATCTACCTGGAAGAGTGGTGTTTGTCATTTCATGAGCACTGCAATCAGACAGTTTATTAAAGTATTTCAGAACCAGTAGAGATAAAAGATAGTTTTTTTTCTGAAAAAATCCCTTTAATTTTAAATTTTCTGCATAATATGTGTATTCTTTTAATTCATTCATACATTCAGGTAAATAGTAAAATTTACTGTTGTTTTTAAACGCTTCATCTTTAAATACATGTAATACTTCATCTTTTTGTTCATAAGTAAAAGTAGGGATGTTGTATTTAATTATTTTTGATTTTTCTATTGCTATTTCTTTAAGTGTGTTTCCAAGTATTTCTGTGTGTTCCAGCTCTATAGTGGTTAAAACTACAGCTTTAGGCAAGACCACATTTGTAGCATCTAATCTGCCGCCAAGACCAGTTTCAAGAACTGCATAGGTACAGGCAGTATCTTTGAATAACTGTAGCGCAAATGCCGTGTACATTTCAAAAGCAGTAGGTTTTATTTTTATTCTGCTGAGTTTATTCATTAAAATTTTTGCAGTATAAATATATTCATCATCAGAAGCAAACTTATTGTTTATTTGAAAACGCTCTCTGTAATCACTTACATGAGGAGATAAAAATAATCCAGTCTTCTCTCCTGAGGCTACAAGTCCAGAGCTGATAAATGAACATACTGAACCTTTCCCCTTGCTACCAGCAACATGAATAATATTATATGAGTTCTGCGGATTCCCTAATTTGTTTAGAATAGAATTCATTCGGTCAAGTCTATAGGTTCTTTTATTAAATAAGCTGCTGTCTTTTTCTAAATTTATGTTAGATTCAAGATAGCTAATTACATCGGTAAAAGTCAAAATACATCCTCTGTTATGTTAGTTTTTAGAAAAAGACAAATTATTAAATAACATTAAAATCTGTTTTTTAATTGGTGAGAAATTAGTATAAAGGAAGTAATAAAATTGCAACATTATATCTGTGTTTTCTTCAAAATTCGGGCTACTGGTTTCAATATTTAATTTTAAGTTATTTAAATCATAGTTATATTTTTCGGCAAGTTTTGATCTGCTGAAAGTACTTAAATCCCAATCATTAACGTTAAATGCAGATTCTAAAAGCTCTTCCTCTTTATCAGGTAATCTGTAAAAGAAATTCAGACCTGATATTTTTTCTACTTCATCTATGCTTTTTGCAAACTGTGTTATATCTGAATAACTTATGTCATCATTTGGAATTATAAATCCTATGGCTTTTTTTGTTTCTCCTGTGTAGTCAAGAAAACATACAAAATAGTAATTTGGAACAGAAATTTGATTCTTTTTACCAATTCTCTCATATGGCGGGTCTGTAAGTACTGGACCTTGGACTACGTATAAAACTCCATTTTGAGCTACTGCAGATCTTTCGGCTTCTTCTAGTCTTTCATATGTATTTCTATTGGTTTTTGGTTTCTGCGGACTCATATTACTCATGTAGAAGCTGTCATGACCTGCTTCTTCATTCCAGCCATTAGATGCAAAACTTAACAGATGTCCTCTATCATATCCAGAATTTGTATAATCTGATGTTACAGCTGAACCTGTTATAATATCTGGATCTGGTATAAAACTAAAGTTGTTTCTATTTACTGTTGGTTGAAGAATTTTATCAGCTGTAAGCATGCTGGCTACCCAAAGTGCTTGTTCATGCTCTTCTGAATAAGATAGGTAATAGTTATTATGGTATATGTATGACCCATCATTTTCAGGCAGGCATAATTCAAAACTGTATTCATCTTTAATAGCAGCACTTCTTTCTTTCTGATTATCCTTTTTAAGCGGATTTTCTAATGGTGTTAGTATAAAAATCACTATAATAATCAGAATCAGAGCTAAAATATAAATAAAGCCGTGTTTTTTTCTAGTCATGTGACTTATTATGGTATTTGTTTAATCTTTCTTCAAGAAGAGTACCAGGCTTATCTTAATGATTCATTTATTTTTGAAATTGCATCATTTAGTACGTCTGTTATTAATTTTTTATTTGCTTCTTTCCTTTCATCTGTTATGCTGTCTTTTTTCATAAAAAAAACATATATAGGGACGTTTAATTCTTTTGATATAGAATCCAGCACATTTGGAGAAGGATAGGATTGTCCGTTCTCAATAAATCCAATATATCTGAAACTTACGTCTATTTTTTCAGCTAATTGGTTCTGTGTCATTCCTTTTTGAATTCTGTATTTTTTTATGTTTGAACCCAATATTTTCTGAATTGATTCCTCTTTAATTGTAAAAAAATCAAAACATAATGAATTACTTTTTTAAATGAAATATTAGTAGAGTATATATGAAATTTAATTGGCAATTGGATTTTTTCATTAAATAATGGAATAGATGAAATACATAAGTCTTTGATGAAACAGACTGTAGTGCAGCATGTGTAGTTATGATTGCTTCTCATTATAAAATTTATAAAAGTATAACTTATGTCAGGGAATTGGCAGGTACAGATAGGCAGGGTACTAATCTTTTAGGTATTGTTAACTCTGCTAAAGAAATTGGTTTAAAAACACAGGTTCTTAAAGGTAATGCTGAAAGCCTGAGCTCTAGTCTTCCATTTCCATTTATGGCTCATGTATGTATTGTAACAGAAAAAGGGGAAAACCTTCTGCATTTTGTTGTTATAAAGAATATAACTGATAAGGAAATTGAAATATGGGAT
>CACYEI010000009.1 GCA_902773355.1 uncultured Spirochaetales bacterium | reverse complement strand
TCTTATCATCTGTCCACCCTAAAAGATGATAACCTTCCATAGAAAACAAATCCGAAGGCAACTTTGCTAGAACATCTACATAAAATGTCTGATTTGTTTTCAAATTATCTTCATTATTTGAATCAAAAACTATTGAAATAGGTGTTCCTGCATCACTACTTACATTTGTAGGACAAGAAACAAAAAATAATGAAACCAAAATTAATAAAATAAATGCAAATCTTAATTTCTTCATATTAAAATCCCCTATAAAACCACAGTAAAATCAAACCCCTTAAAAGAATGATTCGCTAATGTTATTAAAATTTTAATCTAATGTTAATATAATAATTAATGTAAGTCAACAAAAGATTAAAACATCATTAATAAAATTTTAATGTTTATTGAGAATTGTGTTAAATATTTATTTATGAAAAAAAAGAGGACTTACTTTGAAGCCCTCTATTAATTTTATATTCTGTTTACTTATCTTCTATATCTGCCTTTATGATTAAATCCAGATTTTAAGCTTACTCTTATTTGCTTTATTAATCCCTCACCTTCACTTTTTGTTTCTATACCTGTTATATCACCTAATGCCGTATGAACTAATCTTCTTTCATATGGATTCATAGGAGGCAAAAGCCTACTTCTACCTGTCTTCTTAACAACTTGAGCAACTTTATATGCTCCATGAACTAATTTTTCATCATGTCTGACTTTATAACCTTCAGAATCTAAAATAATTTTTCTATCAGGGTTAATTTTGACTGAATAAGCATTTACCAAAACCTGAAGTGAATCCAAATTTCTACCATTTTTACCAATAACAAGTTTAGAATCATCACTATTAATGCTAATCAAAATCTTTTTGCCTTTCCTGCTCTCAACACTAATATTAGCATCAAATCCCATATAGTTAGTTATTTCTTTAAGAAAATTACATACTTTAGTTTCCAAATCTTCATCTACTTCATAAACTGTATCGTCTTCTTCTCCGTCCTCATTTTCTTTTGATTCAAAATCAGAAAATGCCTCTATAACATTTAATTTATTATCTGATTCATCATCTGTATCTACGTGAACAAGAATTTTAACATCTGCTTTTTTAAACAATCCTCTTCTACCATTATCTATAACTTCAACATCAAAATCTTCTCTTTCTATATGTAATTCTTCTATTGCCTTATTAATGGCTTCCTGTTCAGTTTTGCCTGAAAATTCCCTTGTCATATATCATCCCCTTATTTTTTTCTTTTTTGTTCTTTTTTTAATTCTTCTAATTTCTTTAATCTTTCCTGATATTTTATAACTGCTTTAGGTTGTTCTCTTTCTTTTATTTTTTTTAATTCAACTCCTCCCTTCTTTTTTATTTTTATATTATTAATAAACTGCTGACAAATAGATAAAAGTGACTGTGTAATCCAATAAACAAAAATACCTGATGGTGCAGAATACAATAAAAATAAAAATAATACAGGCATTCCATATGTTAGAAACCACATATTTTTTTGTTGTGAATTTTTATTGGATTTTTGTGAATATAAGGAAGCAAAAACACTTGAAGCTACATATAAAAATGGTAATAAATGTAACTGATTTCCTAAAAATGGAAGATTAAAAGATAATGTAGCTACAGTTTCGGGAACAGATAAATCCTTTATCCACCAAATAAAAGGCTGACCCATAAGTTCTATATGCTTATTTAACAAACCATAAAAGGCTAACAAAATAGGAAATTGTAAAAATAATATTAAAATAGGTAAACATCCACCTAGTGGGCTAATACCATACTGTTGATATAAATTCTGCATTTCCATATTTTGCTTCTGCGGATTGTTAGGATATTTTTGTTTTATTTCTTCTACCTTGGGAGTTAATACACTTAACTGAGCAGCAGAATTCATACTTTTCTGCTGTAAAGGCCATGTTATAATCTTTATTATTAAGGTAAGAATAATAATACATACTCCATAGTTATGTATAAATTTATATAAAAGCTGTAAAGCCCATTTGAAAACAGATTCAAGCCATCCTAAAATAGAACCACCTTCAGTAGCTAAATCCAAATTTTTATTTTTTAGTCCCCAATTATTCTTTGAAATATCATAATATGAGCCTAAATATTTTTTCAGTTGTGGTCCACAATAAATATAAAAACGTTCTGAATGTGAAGTTTCTTCAGTTGGAACTGTTACATATATATTATCAGACTGACTTACTTCTTCAGTATTACCTGACATTCTTATCGCAGTGTATTTGTATTTTATATTATTATCATCTGGAAGTATTACAGTAGAAAAATATTTACTTGTAAGCTCAAACCACTCATAATCATTTGTATTAGAATAAAAAATATTATTCGCTAAATTTACAGATGCTCTTTTAATCTTTCCTTTTCTTGAAACTAGTCCATAACCTGCGTAATAACGTCTATAATTATAATTATCATTTTTTATAGTTTCAAACTCTGGTCCAACCTGTGGACTAAATCCTAAAGAATAGCAATACCTACCATCTGTAGGAACAGAACCTGTAAATGAAATATCTATAGCAAATAAATATTCACCATCTTTAAATTGATATGTTTTATTTAAAGTAAATTCACTTCCATCATCTTTACTGAAAGTTTTACTGAAAATAACTTTTCCACCATCTATAGAATAAGAAAAAGGTTCAAGTATTGGATTACTAAAATCATCACCCCAGTAACTTAAAAAAGCTATTTTTTTATCTGATTTATGAAATATAAAATTTCTATATAAGTTTTCAGCTTCTGTTTTTTTATCAGAATTATTTATTTCAAATTCTTTTAAATAAAGATCTCTTATACCTGCACCTGAAGTATCAAATACAACAAGATAATAATCGGTTTCATAAGTAAATGTTTCTGACTTTTCACCTTTATCTACAGCATGATAAGCAAATTTAGTTAAATCTTCATTATTTTCAGATATTTCATCTTGTACAGTTGAAACAGTACCTTTTTCATCAGATATCCTTGAATTATTTTGTTGTGCAAAAATTAAAACAAAAACCAAAATTGCAACAAAAATTATACCAAATATTATTGATCTACCCTTCATATATACCACTTTTTTTTAGTAAGGAAATAAATACATTTTCAAGTTCATTAAAAGATACATTTGTGTGTATATACACAATTATAACACAATCTATCCCACTTATTATTTTATCTTGGTTAATTCTCCACAGCTCTTTTATCTGTCTGCGAATATAATTTCTTTCTACAGAATTTCCATAATGTTTAACAGGAATAACAATAAACCTGCTATATGACAAACTATTATCAGAAATAAAATATTTTAAAAATGAAAGTGAATAACTCTTCCCTAACTCAAATACTTTGTTTATATCTTTTTTTAATCTAATAATTTGATTTTTAGTAAGGCTTTTTTTCATCTGAAACAGTTAAACTGTACCTTCCCTTAGCTCTTCTTCTTGCTAAAACTTTTCTACCACCCTTTGTAGCCATTCTAGCTCTAAAACCAAATTTTCTATTTCTTTTCATTTTACTTGGCTGATATGTTCTTTTTCCTTTGTAACTCATATAACATCTCCATATATATATTTTTACGCATCAAGCGATTCAGACAAATTAATCATATGATTATAAGAAACCAAATATAATTTAGTCAAGTTTTTACTTTTACATAAATTTTTTTAATAGAAGTCCTATTTAAAAATGAATTAACAATTTTTATTATTTCTCCCTTATTAATACGCACCGCACTAGCATAAGTCTGATTTTCTGAAACCAAATATAAAATATCATCTTTAATACCATTACATTTACAAAGAGAAGAAAAATAATCACCTACAATCATATCCCATTTTAATAACAAAATATTCTCAGGCTTATTAATATCTATTTTATATTTTTTTAAAATTTTATCTAAATATGAAGTAGATTTTATAGGATTATCATTCATAATATTCACCATTTATAACATTATAAATTTTAGCTTTTTTTTTCATCATTTCTTCATCAAAATATTTTTCATTTGGGAGAAAAGTATAAAAAGCCTGAGAATATGATCCCATTAATTTCAAATAATCTGATCTTTTTTCAACATCTAACTCTAATAAAACATCATCTATTAAATATAAGGGCTGCATCTTTGTTTTTTCCTTATAATAAGATGCCTGTGCTGTTTTTAATAAAAGGGATATAAGTCTTATTTGTCCTGTAGAAGCCCTATTAATAAATAAACCTAAATCATCAGAAATAATAAATTTATCTCTATGAGGTCCACTTATTGTTGTATGAAATTTCTGTTCGGCTTCACGCTGATTTACTAACTTATTTTTTATATCGTCTTTATTTAAATCTAAAGACCATGAAGGCTTATAATTTATTTTTATATTTTTATTATCTTTACTGATAATTTTATACATATCAGAAACAATATCAGATATTCTTTTACAGATTTTATTTCTTTCCTCAATAAGTTCTATTCCGTATTCTATAAATTTTTCATCATAAAGATTTAAAAGATCATTTCTGCCAAGTTTTATTATAGAATTTCTTTGCTTTAAAATCTGTTTATAATTTCTAAGTTTATTTATATAAAAAGAATCTGTTATTGTAATGCATTGATCAAAAAATTT
>CACYEI010000008.1 GCA_902773355.1 uncultured Spirochaetales bacterium | reverse complement strand
GCACACCAGTGACCCAGCCATCTATGACTACATGAGTCAGAGTAAGGAAGGAGAAGGTGGCATTTACAATGTGACAAATCTGAACCTGTATCATTATGCAGGGAATAATCCGATTAAATACATAGATCCGGATGGGAGAACTCTAACTGTAGAAGGTGATGAAGATTATATGAAACAGGTTGAAGCAGATTTACAAAAATTATGCCCTTCTGCTTGTCTTGATTATGAAACAGGAGCTGTTTCAATTGATCCTAAAGCGAATAATTCTGATTATCCAGTAGGATCTGACTTAGTTTCTCAGCTAGTTAATAGTACTCATAATGTTACTATAAAATTTGAGGGTTCCGAAGATGGGAATAAAGCAGATGTTGTAGGTAAAGGGTTAGGAAAATATATACATTATTTAGCTAGTTATATTCAAGGAATAGGTTCTTGTGCATTTGTTCTTTATAATCCAAATGGTCAGATAAGAATAGATACTCTTGTAGATGGTGAGATTAAACCAATGGGGAGA
Organism: uncultured Spirochaetales bacterium; assembly: GCA_902773355.1. GTDB lineage: Bacteria > Spirochaetota > Spirochaetia > Sphaerochaetales > Sphaerochaetaceae > CACYEI01. The sequence continues at coordinate 3,476 of CACYEI010000008.1, read as the reverse complement.
GAGCCATTTATTGGCTTAGCTCATGAATTAATACATTCTTTACATATAATCAAAGGTGAATTTGTTAAAGAACTGTCTACTCCTACTAGTTATAGAAACTTGGTTGGTGATTATGTTACAGGTGTTAATAAGGAAGAATTAAGAACCGTTGGATTTGATGGTTTTTGTTCTTCTAGTGATATAACTGAAAATAAAATTAGAGCTGAACATGGTTTTAATCTTAGAGGACAATATTAATGAAAAGAATTGTTATGTTATTGATCATATTTCTTTTTGTAAATATGGAGTTTGTTTTTGCAATTGAGTTTAAAATTAATAATTTAATTAAACTAGATAATGAGATAAGTTACTCAATAACTATAATTAATGAGGATTCTCAGTCATTTTATTTTACACGATTGACAGAACCATATTATCAAATAAAAGGGACAACACTTTACATTAAATATTATGTTTTGGAAAAGCCGCGTTTAGTAATGATGGATTTTCCTAATGTTTTAAACGATAAAAAAATTAATGGTAACTATTTATTAGAAGAAAAAGTTGTTTTAAGGAAAATAAACAGTTCTCCTTTTGAACAATTGAAAGAGTTAGATAAAGCTTCTCTTACAAAAATAAGTAATTCTCTGAAAGAAATTTATTTTGTATTTGGATATTTGGAAGAATATGATGATTTAAAAATTCTTATAAGTAAGTATGACAGTTCTGGGCAAAGAGAGAAATTTTACTATGTTACTGAGAATCAAAAGTATTTTCAAATTAATTATATGTTATAGGATTAGAAAATGAAAAAAATAATAACAGTTATTTATCTTATAACCTGTTTTGGAATTAACAAAACTTTTTCTATAGGTAATATTGAAAATAATTTTGTAATTTCAAATTTAGAAGAAAGTACTAATAAAGATATCAATGCTGCTGAAATGTTTACTATTAATGATGGATTATTAACAGTAATTGATAAAAGAGAATTATCTAAAGAATTAATTGTGCCTGAAGAAATAAATGGTGAAAAAGTAATTAGTATTAATTTTAATAATTGTATAAATCTTCAGAGTGTTGTATTACCTAGAACAGTTACAATAATAGGAGAAAATGCATTTCAAAATTGTACAAATTTAGAAAATATAGAAATACCTAATTCTGTTACAGAAATTAAAAGATTAGCTTTTTCAGGTTGTACTAAGCTAGAGAGAATAAACATACCAAATTCTGTAGAAGTGATAGGTAATAGAGTTTTTAGTGGATGCTTAAATTTAAAAGAAATATTTATACCAAGTAGTGTTAATATTGTAAGTTACAGAATGTTTACCCAATGTGTATGTTTAACACATATTGAAATACCAGACTCAGTTCAGAAAATTGACGATTGGGCTTTTACTTACTGTTATAATCTTGACGATTTAAAAATAGGAAATTCTGTAAAAGACATAGGTGAATTTTCATTTTGTTATTGTATTAATTTAAAAAGTATCATAATTCCCCTTTCTGTCTTATCAATAGGAGAATGTGCTTTTTCCGAGTGCTTTAACTTAATTGATATTTTTTATGAAGGAACAATTGAACAGTGGGAAAATGTAAAAAAGGATCGCTTATGGCATGATCAAATTCCAGCTACTGTAGTTCACTGTATAGATGGAGATGTACCACTTGATTAAAGCTGAAAGAGATTATGTTACTTGTGGTTATAATTTACTCTTGTTATATAGCAGTTTATACACCTTAACGAGAATTGTCATAGGAAATAAGAATAATGATGAATTTGAAATCAATGAAGAGGGAAACTGGGCATTAGGGATAGAAGAACAGCCTAAGGTAAGGGCAGATGTATACCAGAAGAGTTATGACTATTGGTGAAATTTTTTTAACATATAATGATGCTAAAAATGATGTAAGAGATGAATCAAAAAATAAATTATTATTTGAAAATCTTTTTAAGAATTTTAAATCAATAAACAAGTAATAGTTAAGTAAGCATACGTTATTACAAATAATTCGCTTATTCTCCTGGTAATGGGATGTAATGCTAAAAGAATTCTTTGAACAAAATGATTTTCATATGTGGTATTTGAATATAAAAAGATATAGGTTTTTTGGATGATTATTTTATGAAATTTATTGTATTTATTGGAATTATGTCTGTAATCAGTATTCCACTTGTTTTTTAAGTGTGGGTTTAATTATACAGTTGATTCAGTCTTTATAGTTTAGGTGCTTTCCTGCTTCTATTAAAATTACCTTTTATATGGTAAAATCGAAACATGAAGTATTAATTAACTTTTAATTTTGAATGTGGACAGGATATTGTATATGAATGTGAATCTATAAAAGTGACAAGTTTTGATACAAGAAAACCAGCTATGATTGTAAAAGTTATGCCTAAGATAAAATACATTAATAAAGGTAAAGAGATAATTTCCTCATATGCTATTTTAACACATAAATATGGTAATCAAAATATTTTAAATTATGATAAAAATTCTATACCAACAATTGTTTATGTTGCGTTTTTAAAGAATGATAATATGGTTGGTTGTAGTGAATTGGAGGTTTTAAGAGCAGATATGCTTATTAATTGGGCAATAGGTGAAATATATGATGATTATGATGATGCTGTAAATCATTGTTGGAAATGGTCTTAATATTCTCTATACAAGTATATACAATCTCAGCTCAGTATTATTTTACTTCAGAAATAAAAAAAATTAATGATCTTGGATGATTTGATAAACAATAGCGGAATTTACGAGATTACTGTGGTAAGGGGATGCACAAAGAAACAGAAGTTTCTGACAATGAGGAATTAGTTTTGTAAATTTTTGATAGGACATCCGTTCATCCTTGCCCAACGTAGCACAGCATTAAGGCGTTTTTGATATCCTTCTTCTTGGGGACTTTTAAGCCACTCCAATGTGTCCATATCCAGTCTTACCGAAACAGCTTGTTTTTTTGGTTTCCAATTCTTTGGGTATAACTCTAAAGCTTCTGTTTCTGTAAGTTCTGGAATATCAGAGTAATCAATTTTTCTTTTCTTTAATGCTGTAACTTGTTCAGCTGTTAAGTTTTCTGCAGTATTCATTGTAAATTTTCTCCTCTGCATTTGATGCAAGTCTGGCAGATATAATTCTGATTCTCTGCCTTTCTGTATATGCTGTTACAACAATGGCTATGCCATTAACACTTCCTATACCAAAAAATCTGTCCTCTGTTCCATCAGAATGTTTATAATCAAATCTTTCAAGGAAATAGGGATCATCAAATATAGGTAAAATTTGCTCAAACGACAGTCCATGTTTTTTTCTGTTGATTTTATTCTTTTCAGAGTCCCATTCAAATTTATTATCGGAACTTATTACTGTCATAGATGTTAAAATTGTATATACAAATAATTTATACGTCAAGTAAATGATATAGTAAGAATTTAGGTATTGATTAAAGGATATCCGGTAAGAAAACAGAAAAACTTGATTTGAGAG
>CACYEI010000007.1 GCA_902773355.1 uncultured Spirochaetales bacterium | reverse complement strand
TTAATTCAGTCATTATATGACTCCTTTATATAATCTTAGCTTTATGGATTTCATCAAATCTAATCTGTATATCATTTCCCGTCTTATCAGTGTCTTCTATCACATATGAAGAAAGTGTGATTTTTTCTTCATCTGCAGATGTTAATTTACCTCTAATCCATGATGAAAAATTATCAACATAAACTTTAATATTGTAATTCAAAAATAATCTAAATTCTTCTATATCCTTGATTGCATGCTGAATTCCTGGAGTTTCTACTTCCATAGACAACAAAGATCTCCCTATTTCAGCTTCTAAATACGGTAAGGAAGCTCTATGAAACTTTTCACAATCTGATATAGATGTTATCTGTTCTTTATTCATAATAGTTATAACCATATGAATTTCAGTTAAACCAATTTTATGAGAAGAAATACTGATAACATTCAGGCCTAAACCATCAGCTAATTTACTTAGCATAGGATAATACCTGTTTTCCTTTAATTTATTTTCTAACATTTTAATATATAAAAAAAGGAACCGAAAGTAGTTCGATTCCTCAACTTCTAGAGAATTGTTACAAAAATTCTGTATAGTGTCAATAAGTGTTTTAATACTTCATAAATCTAAGTAATATGAAAAAACCATCATAATCATTATAACTTGGCCATAAGGTTTTTTGATATCCTAATCCTAGTTCAACATTTGTAAATGCATTTTTAAGAATTCTAATTCCAAATTGAGGTCTAATCATTATTCCATTATTCAATTTATAGTAATTATTTTTTTCATTTGGTAATGAAATAAGTTGTGCATAATAAGCTAAAGAAACGCCAGAAAACAAAGTGAAAGGATCATAATCAATCATGTCAAAAACAGCTCTTCCTCCACCTTCTAAAGAAAACTCACCTGCCACATTCATCCCACTTCTACTACCTCCAGGAGAAGTGACTAACATGGTCATGAAATAAACGTTATAGTGAGTCTTTTTGGTATTAACTCCGGCAGAAAAACCAAAAGATGGGGATATTTGACTTCCTCTTATAAAACTGACTTGAGAATCAAATGTAAACTTAATATCAGCAAAACATATTGGAATTATAAAAAGTATAAAAACAGTTATAACAATTATTTTTTTCATAATAAAATCCTAACTAAATTTTAGCGTTCTAAAAAAAGGAATTCTTCAGAAAGCGTTTTACCATGAAGTTTTAATTTTTCTGGCCCATAAACTACATCTGCAAAATAACTAAAATCTGTACTTTCTGAAGTATTATAGTTATTTAATGATGGATAAAAGGTTATTTTTCCAGAACTCTGTAATATATCAAGATATGAATAATTAATCTCATAGCGTCCATGAACAATATTATTTTCACCATCAGTAAGCGTGTAATTACTATCTGAGTCCAGTTTTAATTTATACTTATAGTACCCTTCATAATTTGATTCAACAGCCCAAGTACCATAAACAATATTTGGTAAGCCTGATTTTAATTTTGGAATTAATCCTTTAGCAGCATTAAAGATTCCATTTACATTACAGGACACAAATGTAACTATAAGAAAAAGTAAAAATATATAAAAGAAAAATTTTCTATTATTTTTTTTATTCATATTAAGCATCCTTTTTACTAATGTGTTTATATTGAAGCTACAGATACTGAACCTCTTCCATCATTTAATTCTAAAGAATAATTACCAGAGAAAGCTTTATTTAGAACTGTTATATTATTAATTCCAATCTTTGCAGGATACATTCCGCTTACTATAAAGCCACCAGTTGAACTTTTTGCTGTTCCTGTACCAGATGCATTTACATGCATTTCATATTGTCCATTTGTATACATCCAACTAAGTTCACCAAAATTTTCATATACAAAAAATATCTGCCCACCAATACCTTCAGTATCTGCGCTATAACCTATTCGTCCAAAAGAAGAAGTATTTGTACCATGGTAGTAATGGCAACTGTTATAGATATAGGATCCACCAGTCAATGCATCCATTTGAGTACTAAGAGAAGAACTGTTTCCCTTATCAACCTTTATACCTATTTGAGAATTTTTCCAATATGATTTTAAATCTACAATTCCATCATCTGTATCAGCGCTAGTAGATAAACTATTATACCAGACAAAAGGTTTAAAGCAGAACTTAGTCCAGTATTCAATATATTTATCTGCTGTTAAAACACCATAGCCTTTCTGGATTTCATCTTCTGTTAATTCTGCTCCTTTCCTTCCTAATGCATCTATGGCATA
>CACYEI010000006.1 GCA_902773355.1 uncultured Spirochaetales bacterium | reverse complement strand
GTGTTGATTGTGAAAGTATTATTGACGCAGGGGAAGGGAATATTTCCCTTATGTTGGAAAAAAGAAAAAAGAAGTATCAAGAGTTAGGTTATTTTGATCCAAGCATAAAAAAGGAAATACCTAAACATCCTAAAAAGATAGGAATAATTACCAGTCCTACAGGAGCTGTCATACATGATTTTTTGAGAGTTACAGAAAGAAGGAATAATACTATAGATATACTTATTTTACCTGCTCCAGTTCAAGGAATGGGGACTGCGGAAATAATTAGTGCCAGAATAGAGCAGGCTAATAAATATAAGTTAGTAGATGTTTTGGTGATAGCTAGAGGTGGTGGCTCTGTGGAAGATCTTTTACCATTCAGTGAAGAATGTTTGATTGAAGCCATTTACAGGTCAGAAATTCCTATCATTTCTGCTATTGGGCATGAATCTGACTGGACTCTTGTAGACTATGTATCTGATCTTAGAGCAGGAACACCAAGTATAGCTGCAGAGCTTGTTTGTGAAAAATCAGAAGACTATATTTCTAAAATAAAAGTTTTATCAGATAATATGACCAGTGATATTAAATTTAAGTTTGTACAGATGGAAAATGCCATATCTCAAATTGGATTCAAATCATTAGGGCACCTAATCAGTAATTCCATCTTTTCTTATAAAATAGAAATTGATTCCTATCTTGGAATTATTAACGATGAAATAAAAAATAAAATATCTTCTTGTAGAGAAGAAGTTTCAAATATTTTAGAAGATTTAAAACAATATATGGACTTATATATTGAAAAAAGTAGGTCTGTTTTAGAAGTTTTGATAGCTAGTTTAGAATCATTAAATCCTCGTATAGTATTGGATAAAGGTTATTCTGTTGTATCAAATGAATTTGGAAAAATCATTACAAAGCCTACTCAGGTTAGAGAAGATGAAATCTTAAATGTTCTACTGGCTTATGGTAAAATTACTGTAAAGGTACAAGCAAATAAGAAATAGGTAAAATTAAAGGTGGTAAAGGTATGAAAAAAACATATGAAGAGTCTTTAAAACAACTGAAGGAATTATCAGAAAAAGTAAAAGATCCAAATATTGGGATAGAGGAATCAATGAAATATTATGAAGAAGGTATAAAACTTGGAAGAGAATTGACTTCTGCATTGGAAAAAAATATCAGAAAAATAGAAATAATAAATTTAGAACCAGAAGATGAGCCAAAAACAGAAGAATACACCCTTGAAGAAGTTTAGATTTTTACAGTAAGTTTTTTGCCGTTTTCTAATGGTAATTCAATCATAAAACATTTAAGCTGAAGTTCATGTTCACATTCATTTTGCGTATATACGTCATTATTAACTTTGTAATTAGGATTATATAAAGTATCGTAAAGAATTGGATAACCAAGATAAGATAGATGAGATCTGATTTGATGTCTGAAACCTTTTACTATTCTACAAATGAAAAGGTAGTATATATCTTTTTTTGTTACAGTAAATTCAGTTTTATAAAGTTTTTTTATATCTGCATCCCTCATGTCAAATACAGGTTTAACATACATTCCTTTTTTACCAAATGATTTAAAGTATGATTCAATGTATGAAATATTAAAAATATCAGTGTCATTATTTTTATCAATTCTCTTGTCTGAATTATTTATTCTTTCACATGTTGCATAGTATGATTTAACAATCAAATTTTCATTTTGAATTGCTTTAAGATAATTATATGAATTTACATTTCTGGCCATTATTACCAAACCAGATGTTGCTGTATCTAGCCTGTTAACGGCAGTCCCTTCCCAAAAATTGTCTGAAACTTTTGATAGAACTTCAGGATAATATTCTGAAACCTGATACAGTAAACAGTCTTGTTCCTGTTTTTTTTTAAGTGGAACTGTTGGAACATTTGCTTTTTTATAGGCTATAAGCAGATTTTTATCTGCATAAACTATTACTTCCATCTCTGGCAAAGTGTTTCAAAATCTAATTTGTACAGACCTATTCTTGATTTAACTTCTTCCATAAGATACTTCATATCTGATTTTGGTGGGCGTTTAATTTGGGCTCTGCCGTTACTTTTAACTGTAACTCCTAGTGCTTTAGCATAAAACCTGCCTATACCTATATTTTCTGTTCTGTCTTCTATAATGGAATTTTTTTTATCAAAGATTACTGCCATTTCATTAACAGAAAGAACAGGATGCCCATAAAGCCAGCATCTAATTCCAAAATCCAGACTCTGCCAATAAGCCCCGTATATTTCCTCATCATATCCTCTAATTCTTTGAAACAGAGCTCTATTGTATAAGCCTAGCCCTAAAAATGGATATAACGTAGCTTCAGTTCCATATCCTGGTAAGTTACTTATAGGATCAATTTCATTATCAGTTAATTTAGGAATCCTAATAGTTGGTATTAACTCTTTACTCATATTGAAAACCAACGGAGTAAGTACAGCTGGAACAGAAGATGAATTCATTATTTTTAAAAGCGGAGGCCAATGAAAATTTGCTATTTTACAATCAGTTTTCTGAAAAATAAAAAATGTAGATTTGCATGTATCTGCCAGTGCATTTATTTCTTGGGCTAATGTTGGAGTAAAATCAAAAACAATAAATGTAGCATCTGAAAATCTTAGATGTAGTGATTCAGTTTCAAGTCTATTAGCTGTAGTAACAACATAAATGTTGTTTTTATATTTATCAAATTGAGAATATGAAGCAATCATTCTTTCCAAATCATCTTTCTGGTCGCTATCTATTATTCCTAAGGCTAATTCAGATTCTCTATGAAGTGATGATATAACATTTCCTATGTCACTTTTTTTAGTAACAACATTATAGCTCTTATTCATGTAATCAAGAATATCAGTAATGTTATTATTTTACAATTGTAGATAGTGTGTAACAAAATAAATAAAAATGTTTC
>CACYEI010000005.1 GCA_902773355.1 uncultured Spirochaetales bacterium | reverse complement strand
ATAATCAGAATAGGAAATATTAGTTATTTTTCCATTAACATTTACAGTATATCCTCCAGCTAACCCTTCATCTTTTCTAAAAGTTATATCAGAAGAAATATTTACCGTAGATGTGAATTTTACACCATTTTTATCAAATTTTGACGGATAAGATATAGTAAATGTTGGATTTTCAGTGGTTCTAAGCTGTTTTAAATCATTATCTCCACCTGCAATTGAACCAGTAACTCCTATTCTTATATCTTTACTTGATACAACTAATCCACCACCTAATGATATATTTGTAATTAAAATCCTCCCTCTATTAGCATCTGTCTGACTGCTAGATTCTCCAGTATGTCCAAAAGCATCAGTTCCCTTTGTATTCTGAATCTTTACATTTTCACTACCATTAGAGTATGTATATGTTAGACTATTATCACCATCACTAAATATATTTGCAGAATATGGCCACCAGTCTTTTCCTTGGTCAACCCAGAAATAATAATCAGCTGCTTTAAGATGAACATTTAACTTACTATGTAGAACATTCAACGTTTCTTTAGCACTAAGATATCTGTAAACCTGAAAAGAAACAGTAGAAGATGATTTTGAATAAATTTCTATTCCTTCAACTACTCTAGCAGATTTAATACTAAAATCATGATTCCAGTTCACTTCACTAGTCATTTCCATATCTGGAAAATTATAGCTGACATTCCCATTTGTTTCTAAAGTTAAATCATCATTAGAAACTACGTATTCTTTTTCAACTGTTCCTTTTTTATCTGTTATTACATACCACTCTGCACCTTTAACCTTAGTCCATTCTACTTTAAATTTATCGCTATCATTTAGTATAGAATCACCAATTCTTGGAACTATATGTTCAGGAGCTTTTAATACATAACCTAAATTATCAAATTCATTTTCTGAATCAAAACTAAATGTATTAACCATTTCTGAAACATGATTATTTAATACAGCTTGAACTTTAAAATAAGTATCTGGATATGTTCCATCAGCTATGTCACTAAATTTATACACATAACTGGTAGTATTGACAAATACGGAAGTTAACTCTTTATAGTCTTCTTCATCATTATGTTTTATATAAATCTTATATCCGTTTGCATTTGGTACAACATTCCATGAAACTGTTATACTATCCATGGATTCCGCTTTAGCTGCTTTAATATTTGTTGGTGCATATAACCAGATAGCCTTACCAATATTTTTGCTTATTTTTTCATTTTCTTTATTATATACGGTAAGAACAACATCAAAGCCATCTGCAGGAAGAACGGAATCATTATTTATATCAAAATCAGAAGAATCAAAAATATACTCAAAAGTATTAGCTGGCAGAGTGCCAGAAGAAATATTATCTTTAGCAGGGATTACTACATCTACTTGATAAGAAAAAGCTCCTTTAATATCACTACCATTCCAGTTAACAGTAAATGAATTACTTTCTTTATCAGTTTCTATATCTAAATCACTAATTATACTGGAATTTAAATTTGCCAAACCAAATAAACAGCCTGTGTCTGAAGCACAACCATAAGTCATATTACCTTCAGTATCTATGGCATATACATTAAAATCATAAAGAGTACCAGCTTCTTCAGATAAATCTTCTTTTTCAATAGTAAAACTATCTAATGTATTAACTTCTTTTTCTTGCCAAATATCATCAGAGCCACTTACTCTATATTTAACTAAATAGGAAGTGGCATTATCCACTGAATTAAATGAACCATCAATTTTAGAAATGTACTTACCTTCGGTTACTTCCAGTAATGTAGGTGTACCCAAGGTCTTTCCTTCATTTTTAGATACCTGTACATCTTCATGTAAAATATTTTCATCATCTACATATTCAGATACAAGTCTATAATAAGATGAATAATCATCAGGTAAGTTATTAATTGAAACCATATTTTTATTAAATTCAACATCTGTAACAGGATTTAATATATTAGTTCTGGAATCACCAGAATAAAGCTTATAAGTTATTTTTCCTGCATCATATAGCTCTTCACCTTTATTTCTAAACTCCCAGTTAAGAGTAACCTTTCCTGCTAAATTAGTAGAAGCTCTGACATTTTTTATCAACTGCTTAAATTCATCTGCCCCTTCATATTCATAAGCACAATCTGAATGTATTTCTTCTGAGAAATCATCATCCGCATATTTAATCTGTAACACATATGAATATGATGCATCGTTAAAGATTGAATCATCTTCTAACACAAAACTGTCATTATAACTTAAACTTGTAAAATCTATATCATCTATAACAACCTGAGAATTGTCTTTTTCATTAATCCTAATAAGCCTGTATGTAGGTGTAATTTCATTATACTGAACATTTGTTTCACCCTCAAAATTCCATGAAAGCATAATATTAAAATTCACTT
>CACYEI010000004.1 GCA_902773355.1 uncultured Spirochaetales bacterium | reverse complement strand
TTTTTTCCCCTTATCCCAATAAGTTTCATACATCTGTAAATAAATACCTTTTTTCTTTTTTTCTTGTCTTAAAAAGTAAGCCATAACTACCTCAAAATTGATGTACTATGATGTACTATTGTTTTAACATAAATAAAAAAAATTTGCAAAAAAAATTTTCCTTTTTTTAGGAAAACAGTTTCTGCATTTCAGATACTTAGAATGAGGTTTTTTATATTTAGGAGCGAACTACGAATAAAAATGAATTTATTAAACTACCGAACTTTCATAGTACATCGTCGGAAGACGGGCATCTATATTCAAATTTAAAATGCTATCCATAAACACCTGTTTTTTAATATATAAGTATTTTAATATATAAATTTTTTAATATATAAATATTCATATATGACATTTAATTTAAAATATAAATGTAAACACAAATTTACATATTTACTAATCTATTACTACTCTATTACTACCAAATCTGAATTACTTTACTGATTTGATTGAATTTATATTAATCTAGATTTTATAAATTAAATTTTACAAATTAATTAAAAAACCAACCAATAAGTTAATACCCAACCTTAATAAAATATAAACTATTAAATAAAAAATAAACGAAATAATAATTTCAGTTTGTTCTGAAACTTCTCTTCCTTTAGTAAAAAGTTTATATATTGGAGATAATAATCTATATGTAAAGTTAACAGGAGATCTTATAATTACGTTTAAACGCTCTTTCCAAATATAATTATTCTGGTTTTTACTAAAGCCAATTATCATTCTGATACCAATAATTATCAATAAAACAATAAAAATAAATCTGAAAGTATAAGCCCATATTTCATGTATAATTATAGCCAAGATATACCAAACAGTTATTCTCCCTGTTGTACCTAGAACAGATAAAATAGTTCTAAGTATATTTATAACCATAAAAACATATAAAAAAGAAAAGTCAATTCTTACCGCTGAATTTTTTCTTCTGAATTTTCTGAAAAAATTTAAGACAGGATCAGTAATCTTATTTATAAAAAAAAGAAAAGGACTATTTTGTGATTCTGGAAACCATGACAAGAAAGCTCTAATCCAAAAAGCAAAAGAATATACCAGAAGCAAGACAGATAAAAAAGAACATATAGTACTTATCAATTAAACCTCCTCTTACTACTACCATTACCAAATATACTGTAAAATCTATTAATTATACTGTTATAACCTATTATTAAATCCAATAATATTAAACTACATATTAAACTGTAAATTAGTCTGTAAAAATGTTAATAACATTATCAAGCTCTTTTATTTCACTAAGCATATCAACTGAACCACTGACAGAATATTTTTTTGACATAAGAGTTCTTTTTCCAGACTTATCACTGTTATTCTTTCTTCCATTATAATTTATATTATCATCATTTATATTATCATGTTCAGAAACAAATGAATAAAATATTAAATATAATTTAGCCTCACCCTTATATTTTAAACAAATATTTAAAAGTGAAGATAAGTTTTCTCTATCTGTTTTATTTTCATCAAGTTCAATACATACATTACATATTTTAGAAGCTGGAACTACTTTTACATTATCATAGATATTATCTACTCTGAAATCTTTTCTTCCATCCTTTAATATAAAATGCCCTCTAATCCCTATAATATTTCCTTCAACTAAAAAAGATTCAGACATACTTATTAATTCATCTTCAAAAATAACAACTGGAAACACTCCATTATAGTCTTCAAGTTCAAATCTTATCATCTTGTTTCCTCTTTTTGTATAAGAAGTCTGAACATTATTAATAACACCTATAAGCGAATATTTGGAATCTTTAATTACCTCATCTGGTCTAGAAAAATCAAATTTTACTATTTTTTTCCAAACATCTTTATACTTATCAAGTGGATGTCCACTTAGATAAAAACCAATATATTCTTTTTCTAATTTCAGTTTCTCTTTTACATCAAAATCTTCGTATTCTAAAATCTTGCATTCTGAAGAATTGTCATCTTCAAAAAGTAAACTTTGTCCTACGTCTTTAGCTTCCTTATCAGCTTGAAGGCTTTCCATAACATCTTGAAAATTCTCTATTAAAGTTCTTCTATTATATCCCAAACAATCTAGACATCCACTGAATACAAGAGATTCAAAAGTTCCTGAATTTAATACTTT
>CACYEI010000003.1 GCA_902773355.1 uncultured Spirochaetales bacterium | reverse complement strand
CAACATAAGGGAAATATTCCCTTCCCCTGCGTCAATAATACTTTCACAATCAACACTATAAGTACCGTTAACTTTATAAATTTTCAGTGTACCAGATACTATCACTTTCTGCCCGTCTTTAGGTAGAAAACCAATCTTAGATAATCTGAATTTCCAAATTACTGCTGAAATACTAGCTAATTCATCTTTCAAATTAAAATATACATGCCCTGATGTTGACATTTTAAACCCAGAAACTTCTCCTACAAGAGAGAAAAATCCTATATCATTTAACGTATTTGAGATAACTGAAGTAATTTCTGTTACGGTATATTGCATATTTTAAAGGCGTACTGCACATTCTAAATTAGGATATCTAAATTTAATATCCAAATTAAATATTTGAATCAGATAAAAACTGTTCCTGCAATATACAGACAAGCTATACATGACAGGAACTAAAAAATAATCAATTTTCTTCAATAGCGGAAACTGGACAAACAGAAGCACAAGTTCCACAGCTTATGCACTGATCCTGATCTATTACATAGATACCATTATCACCTAAGCTGATAGCCCCTACAGGACATTCTCCTGCACAAGTTCCACATGCTGCACAAGCATCTGTAATTTTATATGCCATAAAAAACTCCTATTTGTAAAAATCATACTCAGCATTTATTTTTATGTAAAGATGTTGACCTTGATTTATATTTATAGTACATTCCCTCCCAGCTGAATAATACATGATAGAGGCGCACCTGTAAAAAGTAATTACTCTGCAGCAGGAAAAGCAGAGCAGTAAAAGGGACAGGGGCCGAGGAATCAGAAGAACCCTGTATATTCTGATATCCGGGCTGTTGGATAAAATCCATCAGACTGTCGCACTAAAAAAAGTGCGGAGAGCTGTCATACTCCTTTGGGCAACTTATGAACTGGGAAGAATATGGCACCATGTTTTTTCCAGCTAAAAATATTTAATAAGGAGTTGCCAAATGGAAATTTATGCAACAATCTGGTCTCTTTTACCTCCTCTTATAGCTATTGTGCTAGCTCTTATAACTAAGGAGGTTTATTCTTCGCTATTTTTAGGAATAGTATCCGGTGCTTTAATATGGTCAAATTTTAATTTAGAACTTACTATAAACCATGTTTTTAATGACGGAATTGTTAAAGTACTTGGGGAATCAAGTAATATAGGAATAATTGTTTTTCTAATAATACTTGGTGCCATGGTCAATTTACTAACAAAATCCGGTGGTTCTTTAGCTTTTGGCAAATGGGCTTCAAAGCATATAAAAAACCCTGTAGCAGCTCAGCTAGCTACTATTCTTCTGGGAATTCTTATTTTCATAGATGACTATTTTAACTGCTTAACTGTGGGAAGCGTGATGAAACCAGTAACAGATAAAAACAATATTTCCAGAGCAAAACTTGCATATCTAATTGACTCTACTGCAGCACCTATCTGTATTATAGCTCCTATCTCATCTTGGGCAGCAGCAGTTTCAGCATTTGCGCCAAATGGTGGATTTAGCCTTTTTTTAAAAGCCATACCTTTTAATTTCTATGCCATACTTACTTTGGTTATGATGATTTCAATGGTTTTTTTGAAATTTGAATTTGGACCTATGAAAATTTACACCACAGGTGCTGAACAGAATAAAGATCCGTTATATAAAATGAATAATATTGCAAATGAAGAAAACAGCAAAAACAATAACACTAATGGAAAGGTAATAGATCTAATACTACCTGTTGTTTTCTTAATTATATGCTGTATATTTGGAATGATTTATACAGGCGGTTTCTTTAATGGTGAAAATATAATTAATGCTTTTTCAAATTCTGATGCATCAGTAGGACTTATGCTGGGAAGTGCAGTATCTCTTTTCCTAACCATTATTTACTATTTGATTAGAAGAACCATATCTTTTAAAAATATTATTTCTTCTCTACCTGAAGGTTTTAAATCCATGGTTCCTGCTATATTAATTCTAACATTTGCTTGGACACTGAAATCAGTAACCATGGATTTAGGTTCTCAAGAATATGTATCAAATCTAGTTAAAAGCTCTGCAAGCGGATTTCAGTATTTTTTACCAGCAATAATATTTATCATTTCTGTAGGTTTGTCTTTTGCTACAGGAACAAGCTGGGGTACTTTTGGGATACTTATTCCAATAACACTTTCTGTTTTCCCAGTGGAAAGCACACTGGGAGTTATATGTGTTTCTGCATGCATGGCAGGAGCAGTCTGTGGAGATCACTGCTCTCCTATTTCTGACACAACTATCATGTCATCTGCTGGGGCTCAATGTGATCATGTTACCCATGTTTCAACTCAACTTCCTTATGCTTTAACATGTGCAGCTATATGCTTTATTTCATACATAATAGCAGGACTTATCCCAAATGCATTTATAGTTTTGCCCATATCCATTATTTTAATGCTACTAACAGTTTTTATTTTGAAACATATTCTGGAAAAAAATAAAAACTAAGAATTTTTAGACAATTTTATATCCAAGGTTTTTAGTAAAGACCTGGTAGCCAAAGCCCTATGGCTGTATTTATTTTTATTATCACCTAATAAAGCCATGGGCTTATTTGCTTCATTACAGAAAAATACAGGATCATATCCAAACCCACCTTCCCCTATGGGAGAAGTAAGAATTTTTCCATAGCATATTCCAGTGGCAGATACGCTTTCTTCCTTATGTGAAAAATTGTAAATCATGTACAGTGCACATGTAAAATAGGCATTTCTTTTTTCTTCAGGGATATCCTTTAATTTTTCCAAAAGTAACATATACTTTTCTTTACTGTTAAGAATTTTTGTTTCTGTACAACCAAACCTAGCTGTTTTTATTCCAAGCTCATGAGGTAATGCTTCTACAGTAAGACCTGAATCATCAGATAGAACTGCTACATCTGAAATACCGCTAGTCTGTACCACTTGCCACAATGCCTTAGCTTTTATTTTGGCATTATCCATAAAAGTATTTCCATCTTCAACACAACTGTAGGTCAGATTAAAATCCTGTGGAGAAAAAACTTCATGAGGATATAATAAAGAACTGAATTCTTCTATTTTATGTTTATTTGATGATGCTATTATTATCTTCATATAATTGCTACTGATACCTATTATAACCTGCTACTAAATTATAAACCTGATGCAGAAAAAGATGATGGCATAAAAATAGAATTTACCTGTTCATCAGTAAGATCTACATCAAAAATATTCTTATAATAATCCTTACAGTATGAAAATATATCAACATCTTCAAATAAAGAAGGATAGATAGTTTTAGCCATCCATAGAAGTGTCAATGGAGTATCTACGCCAGCTGTAAAAGTTCTGTACATGCCCAGTGGCATTTTATAGACTTCTTTATTTTTTACAGCATTTAAAGATGACCAGTCATCTTCAAATACTTTACCAGTTAATATGTCTGAAGGCTGAACTGTAGTAAAGTTTGTAACAATTATTATATCTGGGTTCCATGCATAAAGCTGTTCCATATTTACAGAAACAGAATTATCTTTTTCTATATCCTGACCAACATTAACAGCTCCTACAGCATCAGCCCACCACTGTCCCCAGAAATGTTTTCCTGATGTCAACATAGTGTTAGGACTATACTGAAAAAGAAAGAAAACTTTCTTTCTTTCTTCAGGTTTTAAAGAAGATATTCTTTGCTTCACCAAGTTATAAGCATCCATGCTGAAATTATGAACAGATGTAGCTTTATAAGAATCTTCTGGAAAAAGCTCTGACAAAAGTGAAAGCCAGTTATCTAAAGTTTCTATAGCATTATAATCCCACTTATTAACTGATAAAGCCACTGCAGGAATACCAGCATTTTTTAAAACCTGAGATTCCGCTATAGTTGAATAGAATACTACATCAGGAGACAATTTTAATAATTCCTCTATATTTATATTGGCTCCACCACCAGATACAGACTTATCATCTACGTTAACTATTTCTGGATAAATCTGACCTAAAAGTCCTGCCTTTGCTGCTGTAAGACTAGGGGTATTCATACTTACTATTTTATCTGCTGAATTAAAAAAAACAGTAAGTACAGAAGGTAATGGATATATTCCAGTTACAGCTATTCTGTTTATTTCAACAGGTACTTCTACCTCTGCTCCTGAATGATCTGTAATAACATGAGTCTGTATTTTTCTTTCCACCACAGACATACTGAAAGCTGAAAAACTAATTAAAGAAATACATAATAAAATTAATATCTTTTTCATATTCTCTCCTATTCTAAAAATTTTTAATAACCACTTTTGGTCCTATTACAATCTTTACATATCATTTGAAAATTTGAAATAACTGTTTTACCACCTTTACTCCAAGGGAGTAACACGTTATCACAACATATATACACTTATTTTACCTTTATAATAATCCTTGCATACAATATATGCTTTGATACAATTCTCCAGTAATAACATTCCTAAATGCTGCTGGTTTCTTTTTATCAAGAAATTCAGAACATTTTCTATATCAGAAAGCTGAGTATAAAATTCATCATTCTTTTCCTTATTTGCCTTATGTAAATTCTTATTATCTGACATAACTTTTCTCTATTCTATAAATAAGTTTATATCTTTTTATCGTACATAACTAATGATAAACCAGAGAATAATCCTCAGGATGCTCTAAAGCACTTAACTCTATATCAATATCTAATTCTGGCCAATGAATATTCCCCTGTATATCAGAAGTAACCAAAGCAATTTGTTTAACTGTTGCATTTTTAAAAAACGGATAATCATTATAATTTATAAAAAATTCATTACCATTTATAAGAACCCAAATTCCAAAAGGAGATATATTTACTACCTCAGCTTGATTGTTTTTATTGAAAATGTTTTTCCCATTCTGCATTTATTTCATCCTTTCTATTTTTAACAATTTTTAGAACCTCTGAAATCTCATTTGTACTAAAATTTACAACATAAGAAACAGAGATATCTGGTTCTAGCCAAATTTTAATTTCACCATCTGGTGAAGACACATGAATGTGCTTCCTTTTTTCCTCCCTAAACTTATCTATCTTATTATAACTTTTATTTCTTAACTATTAAAATACTTATTTCTTTTAAACTAAAACTCTAAAATAAGTGTCACTTAAAACAAATGTTTTGAATATAATCTTTTACTAAAAACCCCTATTTAGCTAGAATTTTGTGGGCATGGATACTTTTTTCAGTTATAACCTTTTTAATAAACTATCTACAAGTCAAATGAAATAATAGAATTAAATGTTTTTCCATTTACCAGCACTTCTCTTATAGCTATATCTGTATTAAATGTTTTTTTCAAATTTTCCTCTGTTATAACTTCCTTTACATCTCCATAAACAGACTTTTTATCAGCAAAAAGTAAAAGACATTTATGTGTATAGTTTAAAGCATGCATTGGATCATGTGTATTAAACAAACAGGCCGTACCTTCCTTATTCAGATTTACCAGTGTTTTCATAACCATTAGTTGATTTTTCAAATCCAAACTTGACTCAGGTTCATCTAAAATAATCAATTCAGGGTTATTACATATAGCTCTGGCTATAAGAACCAGTTGAAATTCACCACCACTAAGCTCATTACATTTTTTTGTACTTAAATCAGATAGCCCCATTTTTTTAAGGACTTCCTCCACCATGGAAATATCTTTTTCATCTGGTTTTTCAAATATATCCAAATGTGCAGATCTTCCCAAAAGAACTGTTTCAAAAACCGTGTTTGGATAATTGGAATATTTCACTTGTGGTACATATGATATTTTTTTAAACAATTCTCTTTCAGAATAATCTTTAACGTTTTTTCCAAAAAAAGAGCAACTCCCTCTTTCAGACTTTAAGAAATTCATAATACATTTTAATAGTGTTGTCTTACCTGAACCATTACCACCTAGAATAGATACCATTTCTCCTTTATCTATTTTAAATGTAACATTTGAAAGAATATTTTTTTTACCATATGAAAATGATAAATTACTTACATTCAGTATATCCAAATTCATGAAAAAATACCTTTATTTTTCACCATTAGAAAAATGAAAAACGGAGCTCCTATTATTGCCGTAAGAATGGAAATAGGTATTTCTGAAGCATACATGGATCTGGCTAATGTATCTGTGATAATTAAAAAAGATGAGCCAATTGAAAGAGAAGCAGGAACAAGTTTAATATAATTATTTCCAAATATAAGTCTACATGCATGGGGGACTAAAAGTCCTACCCAACCAACCTGACCACACATGGAAACTGCAGTTGAAACAATAACTGTAGCTAAAAGAATAAAAACTGCTCTTAGAAGTTTTACATTAATACCAAGTGATATTATTTCCTCTGTATTTAAAACCATAACATTCAAGCGCCATCTAAGTAAAAAAATAAACAAAGAGCAGATTAAAATTATCGGTGCTCCAAAAAGAAGGCTTGAATAACCTCTTCCATCTAATGAGCCCATAAGAAAGTAAGTAATACTTGGCAGCTGAGTTTCTGTATCAGCTAAAAATCTTAACAGAGACAGTAAAGCATTAAACAGAGCTCCTATCATGATACCTGAAAGAATAAGTGATACATTATTACCTTTACCTACTCTACTTCCCAAATATGTTAAAACCAAAGCCAAAATACCTGTAAAAAAAGC
The DNA here is from genome assembly GCA_902773355.1 of uncultured Spirochaetales bacterium. GTDB lineage: Bacteria > Spirochaetota > Spirochaetia > Sphaerochaetales > Sphaerochaetaceae > CACYEI01. The sequence goes on along the minus strand of CACYEI010000003.1, from coordinate 7,470 downwards.
TAAAAGCTGAGTAAAGAATACAGATAAACCACATATAATTCCTAATATGGCACCAAAACTAGTACCACTAGCTATTCCAAGTGTATCTGGTGTTGCTAAAGGGTTTGAAAACAGACTCTGAAAAACTAAACCTGATACGGATAAACCTAGACCTACTAGGGCGGATAATAGAATTCTTGGAAACCTTATATTCCAAACTGCGCTTTCAACTAGTGCGCTACTTTTTTCTGTAAGTGAAAACCTAGCCAATATAGAATTAAAAACTTCAGACACACTTATATTTAATCTGCCTACACAAAGAGAAACCAAGGCACAGAAAACAGGGAAAAATATAAGTAGAATAATGGTAGAAAATTTAAAACCCAGTTTCATTTAACATTTTGAATGGCCACATGAAAGACATTTCTGACAGCCTTCTATATTTACAAATGTGGCATTTCCACAAACTGGACATATATCTGCAGGTGGATTTTTAACTGTAAATAAATCATCCATTTCAGCCTGATCATTATCTGCATTTTCACCAAAATCAGTAAGTTTGGTTATCTCTACTACATGTTCACTTTGAACACCAATATATTCTTCCAAAACCTGTCCTACGGCATCTGCCAAACTCATAACTCTGTTTTTTCCAAAACCTGTGCTCTGCCCCGAACCTATACCTTTTAACTGATTTATAATAGCTTGAGCCCTCTGTTTAGGAGTATATGGAGACGGCATTCTCAATATTAATGAAATAAGTCTAGCCAGCCCTTCTGCATCTGCTGCTACACTGGTTCCACCCTTAGCCACATTAATAAAAACTTCAAATGGATTATCTTCTGATTCAAAATCACTGTTTACAGTAATGTAAGCCGTTCCTATAGGTGTTTCTTTCTTATATGTAAGACCTCTCATGGCAGTGCTTCTTTTTCTAGGTTTTAAATCAAGACTTATATTTTTATGCCCTTCAACCTCTCTCATAAGCTGTTTAGCTTCATCTTTATTTTTTAATGACACTTCATCATTTTTATTATCCACTGCGTTTAAAACCTGTGTATCTCTGCTTCCATCTCTATAAGTAGTTCCTCCTTTACAACCCAAATCATATAAAAGTCTGTAAAGCTCTTCTGTCTGTTCTATGGTAAATTCTCTTGGAGTATTGCAAGTTTTTGAAATAGAAGAATCAACCCAGCGTTGGATAGCAGCCTGTACTCTGACATGCCCTTCTGGTGGCAGATCCATAGCAGAAACAAAATAAGAAGGTTTCTTTTTACCAGGGTGCTCTTTAACCCATTTATCATATATTTCAACTCTTTCAATATTACTTCCCATTCTACCTTTACGTTCCCATTCCCAGAAGTAATATGGTTCAATTCCTGTTGAAGTTCCAACCATTGTTCCAGTTGTTCCTGTAGGAGCCTGTGTCAGTAAGGTTACATTTCTTAATCCTTTCTTTTTTACATATGCCCTAATGTCTTCAGGCATCTGTTTCATAAAACCACTATTTAGTAATTTATCTGCATCAAAATATACAAAACTGCCTTTTTCTTTAGCTAAGTCAGCACTAGCCTTATAAGCATTGAGACAGATAAACTTATATACTTCATCTATAAATTTTAATGATTTATCACTGCCGTATGCTAATTCCATTTTAATCAGCATATCAGCTAATCCCATGGTTCCTAAACCTATTCTTCTTTCAGATTGCTGCCTGTTTCTGTTTTCATCAAAAAAATATGGTGTATTGTCTATTACATTGTCTAAAAAGCGTACTGCACCTCTAATGGTTCTTTCCAAATCATCCCATAAAACTGTTTTATCTTTAACAAATTTTGATAGATTAATAGAACCCAGATTACAAACTCCCCATGGAGGTAAGCCCTGCTCCCCGCATGGATTGGTACACCTTATGGTACTAAAGTAATATGAGTTGGACATCTGATTATATCTGTCTGAAAAGAAAACACCAGGCTCTGCACTGCTCCATGCACTCTGTATAATGTTTGACCATATTTCCTTAGCTTTATAGGTTTTATATGGAATTACATGCTTACCCAATTTTTTCCACTCATTTAAATCACCAGTCCATTTTTCATTATAATCAGGGTCTGATGTATCAGGAAATACAGTAGTCCACTCTGCATCTTCTTTTACTGCTTTCATAAAATCATCTGATATACCAACACTTATATTGGCATTTGTAATCTGCCCCATATCTCTTTTAGCATTTATGAAATCTATTAAATCAGGATGCCAAACATCCAGAATAAGCATAAGAGCGCCTCTTCTGCTTCCCCCCTGTTCTATAAGACCAGTTACAAAACTGAAAAGCGCACCCCATGATACAGACCCTGAAGATCTGCCGTTTACACCTTTTACATAGGAATATTTTGGGCGTAGAGAAGATAAGTTCATGCCTACACCACCACCTCTACTCATTATTTCAGTCATCTGTCCCAGAGAAGCTATTATTCCACTTCTGGAATCTTTAGGTGATGGAATGACATAACAATTAAAATATGTCAATTTCTGATTGGTTCCTGCACCTGATAAAATCCTACCTCCAGGAACAAATTTCCAGTCTGTCAGCAGCCACTCAAATTCTTTAGTATATTTTTTTCTTAATTCTTCCGTCTTTTCTTCTGAAGCTATAGCCTTAGCTACCCTTTTATGCATATCTGTGGGGTCTGTTTCTAACGGTTTATCTACACTTTCAATACTGGTCTCTATTACAGTTTTATCCTTAAGTTCTACAGCTATATAATCTTTTTCTTTATTTAATTTTACTACAGTTCCTAACTCTCTCTGACCTGTTACTTTATCTGTAGATATTATAACCAAATCTCCAACTGCAAGTGTTTCTTTTTTTACATCTTTAAATGCATATCTGTCTAAAAAAATTTTTTTACCTAATTCTGAAAGATCATTCATGAAAGCACCCCTTAAAATCTCAAAAAAAAATCTTTAAATAAAAACTAAAACAAAATGAAAAATTATTTGAGATGTCCTATTTTACTTCCAAAATGACTTAGCTAACAAGACGTAAACCGTTAATAATTCAAGTCTTCCGCATAACATTAAAAAACTGAACACCCATCTACTCCATAGTGGGAATAAAACAAAGTTCCCAGCAGGACCTGTCTGGCCAAATCCAATACCTATATTACCTATACTTAAAATAACAGAAGAAAAACAGGTTTCCAAATCAATACCTGTTAAGGATACAACTACAGTACCTAACAGTATGCTTATTATATAAACACCAAAGAAAGTTTTTATGGATGATATGGTGCCAGTATCTAAAGCTCTACCGTTTTCTCTCACATAAAAAATACCAGATGGATGTATTCTTCTTTTTATAGAATTATATGAAGATAAGCATAAGGTTCTAATTCTGGTAACCTTTATACCACCACCAGCTGAACCTGCACAACCACCTATAAACATGGTCAATATTAAAAGCATAATAGGAAAAGATGGCCATAAACAGTAATCAGTTGTAGCAAAACCTGTAGTTGTAATAATTGAAACTACACTAAATATCATATATCTGAATGCAGTCAAGATATTCAGATAATAACCAGATAACCTTAAATATATGGTTCCTAAAAGAGTAAGGACTAAAATAATGGAAAGGTACCATTTTAATTCTGAATCTTGTAGTGCATTTTTGATCTTTCCAGTAAAAGCTTTATAATAAAGAGAGAAATTTGCACCACCTATAATCATAAAGACGGTAACAACAGATTCAACATAAACACTATTAAATGAACCTATAGACTGATTTTTTACACAGAATCCAGCTGCTGACAAGGTAGAGAAAGAAACAGTTATTGAATCATATAAACTCAAACCACCTAGTAATAGGAATATTGTTTCCAGCAAAGTAAAACCTATATAAATGCCCCATAACGCTATAGCTGTTGTTTTAGTTTTAGGTGTTAGCTTTCCTTTTACAGGGCCTACTGATTCTGCCCCCATTAAACTGAAAGTACTACCTGTAGCACCTAATGCAGGAAGAAAAGCAACAAATAAGACCACAATACCCATACCACCAAGCCAGTTAGTCATGCTTCTCCAAAACAGAATACCTTTAAAACAGCCTTCTATATCAGATAAGCATGTAGCACCTGTAGTGGTAAAACCACTCATAATTTCAAAAAAACAGGAAGAATAGTCTTGGAATGTACCACTATACAGTAAAGGTAATGCAGAAAATGCTGTACCTAAAATCCATGTAAGTGTAGTGAATAAGAATGCATCTCTCTGAGAAAAGTAATTATAATCTTCCTTTCTAGTTAACAAAAACACAATTAAGCTGAAGCCACACATAGATAAAATGGATATAAGAAAACCCAATACTGCTTTTATTTCACCCAAAAACAGACTTATAAACATGGGAATCAGCATTAAAGAAGAAATAAAAAAAATGATAAAAGCTAAAAGTCTGAATACCTTTTTTATATGCACTATACATCTTCTCCTAAGTCTAAAAGCATTCTTATATCATGAGAATATTTTCTTTCTATAACAACTATAAGTACATCTGATTCTTCTACAACATAAGAGCCTGATGGAATTATGGTTTCATTTCCGTTTTTTGAAACACCTGCTATAATTCCCTTTCCTCTCATATCTATATCTTTTAACGCTTTTCCAATTATTTTATTTCCTCTAAAAACATTAAATTCAAATGCTTCTATAGAACCACCAAATAAAAGATATGAGTTAGATATTTTCTCTCCTTGAAGAAATTTTACTATAGTATCTACAGTTACATCCTGAGTAGAAATAAGAGAATCTATATCTAAGTGATTGGCCATACGTATAAAATCCTGATTTTTATTTACCACAGCCATACTTATCTTTACACCATTATGTTTTGCATAACTTGCAGTTAATATATTCAGTTCATCATTATCAGTAATGGAAATTAGTAAATCACTTGAAGAAATATTCTCACTTATAAAAATACCTTCCTTGGTAATACTTTCATTTATTACCAAAACTTGAGGGTACTTATCTGCCAGCTCTTTACATAAATCTGGATCTTTTGCTATTACAGTAATTCGTTTAAGTGCAGATGGACTAAAATTTTTTAATAAAAAATCTGTAATTCTGGTGGCACCTACTATAAAAATCTTTTTAGGCTTTTCCCTTTTGCTCCCTATAGACATCATTATTTTTTCCACACTGTCTTCTTTTGCCACAAGGGTTAATGTATCACCTGCCATTATAATGGTTTCCCCATTTGGGACTATTGCTACACCATTTCTATTTAATGCTGTCAGTATAAAGTCTCCTGATACTGCTTTTCTGATACTTTTTACTTTTTTATTTTTCAAAGAAGAATGTTTATGAACAAAAACGTTATATAAAATTAATCTTGAGTTATCAAAGCTAATAACATCTGAATAGATACCCTTATCTATTTCCTGAAAAATATGATCTGCAGTTTCCTTATACGGATTAACTATTTGGGAAATACCCATAAATGGTTTAATACCTTCATGCAGGTGATTGTTTGACTTACTATATGAAAGATCCTTTACAGATGCTATAGTCATAGGCACATTAAAATAACTGGAAACAAGTCCGCATGATACTAAATTTGTTTCATCATTTCCTGTTAAAGCTATAAATACATCAGCATCTTTTACACCAGATTCTGCTAAATCATCTTCATCTGTACCATTTCCAGTAATACCTAAGCAGTCAACACTAGACATGGCTTCTTCAACTTCAGATGATATTTCATCCATAATAACTACATCATGCTTTTCTTCAGTTAAATGCTTAGCTAATCTTATTCCTCTTCTTCCTGCCCCTAAAATTATTATCTTCATATTAATCACCAAGCTTAGTCAAATTTGCTGATTTAAGCAAATATGTTGCCATTTTCCCGTTATCAAAAAGAACCATCATAATTTCACGCCCCGCTAAATTAGTAATTTTTGTAACTACACCTTCACCTAAAATATCACTAAAGACTCTATCCTTTACTTTATACTTAGATTCACTACGTTTATCTTCATTAACAGAAGTGTGTACAGCATTAGAGAGAATTGGTCTAGAAAAATTTTTATAAATAATATTTGTTCTTTTCCTTATGTATGGAATATCCAAATGTTCTTTTTTTATTTCTGATAAAAACATAGATGGATTTTGATAATTTATTGCGCCCCAGACATAACGTGTTCTTGAATAGCTTAAATATAATTTATCTTTAGCTCTAGTAAATGCCACATAACATATTCTTCTTTCCTCTTCTATATCTGACAAAACACCAGAATTTAATGTCTTGTTACCTGGAAATATTTCATTTTCCAAACCAACAACAAATACATTTTTAAATTCAAGACCTTTAGTATTATGCATGGTAATTAATGTAACACCTGTATCTTTTTTACTAATTCCCAAAGATGAAGCGTCTAAACTTGTATTTTCAAGAAAATTTAATAAACCATCTAAACCTTCAACATAATCATCTGCACTTAAATTATTTACTAAACTTGATAAGTTCTCACTTCTTTCCTCAGTTGAACTGTCAGACTTAGCATCTCTTAAAGAATAATAGGTAACTAAACCAAATTCAGAAAGCATGGAATAGAGAAGCTCACTATTTGGAACTTTCCCTATCATATTTTTTGCATTTTCATAACTACCACAAAAATGCTGTAAACCTTCCTTAGCTTTACCTTTTATTACCCCGTCTATAAGTAGTTTTTTTGATGCTTCTATTAAATCCCCACCTATATCCAGTATTTTTTGAACGCTTGTTTCTCCTAAGCCTCTGGAAGGTTTGTTTACCATTCTGGTAAAAGAAACAACATCATTTGGATTTACCAGTAGTTTTAATAGTGCTATACCATCTTTAACCTCTTCACGTTCATAAAATCTGAGTGAACCAACTAAAACATAAGGGATACCTTCCATTAAAAATCTTTGTTCAAAACTTCTACTTTGGGCGTTTGTTCTATAAATTACAGCTGTTTCATTTATATCATCAGGAGAAAAAGTTTTAATAATAGAACATATTTTTCTGCTTTCCTCTTCTTCAGAATCAACTTCAAACAGAATAGGTTTGGTGCCATTTTTTTTATTTGCTGTAAGGTTTTTCTGTACTCTTATCTTATTGTTGGAAATGACATCATTAGCTACATCTAATATAGCCTGTGTACATCTGTAGTTAGTGTTTAAAATTACAGTTTCAGTATTAGAAAAATTATTGGCAAAATTTATAATATTATTTACGTTTGCTCCTCTGAATTTATAAATGCTCTGATCATCATCTCCTACTACACATAAGAAAGTACTGTCACTACATATCAATTTCAAAAGAATAAACTGTGCTGTATTTGAATCCTGATATTCATCTACCAGAATCATTTTAAATCTATTCTGAATATATTCCCTTACATCTTCATTTTCTTTTAAAAGCTGTATGCTTTTTAAAATCATATCAGGAAAGTCTATTGAACTAGACTT
>CACYEI010000002.1 GCA_902773355.1 uncultured Spirochaetales bacterium | reverse complement strand
CATATGTTTTTAAATATGTTTGATTTGATTTCCTGTTGTTTCTTATAATTTACCATTGGAAAATCAAACCTCATCTCACAGTCATAATCACATTTTTTTATGTACATCATCTCTACAGTCTCCACCCCCTCAAAAAACATCGTTTCTACAAACACAGTACCTCAAAACGTTGTTTCTACAAACTCAGCCCCTGTTTTATGTTTTTTGATTTTTATCCGTATAAAGTGAGCACAAGACAAATTATAACACCTATTTAGTACAGATATAACACGCTATTTCTTTGTTTTATAAAGATTTATGGCGGTATGGCTATTTATTCCTTGACATCATTACTACGCACTCAAGGTGTGGGGTATGCGGATAAAAATCAAGCATAACGGCAGTTTTTAAGGTGTACCCTTTCTCCTTTAAGATGGATAAATCTCTAAGTAGAGTGGGGAGATAACATGAAACATAAATTATAGCTTTAGGAGACACTCTAGAAATAAATGAAAACACTTTTAAATCTAACCCAGATCTAGGTGGATCTACTATTACTGAATCAGCTTTAAAATCAGAAGGATTTAATTTTTCAACTGGAGATGTAATGAATCTAGAATCAGAATGCTTTAAATTTAAAGAAGCTAAACTTAAGCAGTCCTTATTTATTTCAACACAAGTAACTTTAAACTTATCTTCAAGAAATGAGCTAAATGTTCCCACCCCACCGTATAAATCCAACACAGTCTCACCTTCTATAAATGTACAAACTAAATCAATTAAAGAAGGCAAAAGCAGTAAATTTGACTGAAAGAAAACCTGATTAGATACAAACAGTTTCTTTACACCCATCTTCTCTGTTTTTATAGAAATACACCCTATCTCATTTGGCTGATACAGTACCCCTTTATCAGTTGAAATACATGGAAGTTGAAAATTATTTAACTCCCAACTATTAATTATAGGAGGAGATAGAATAAAATCATTTAACTTTAAATCACATACAGGACATGATGAAATTGGAACTTTTGACAGTGCCTTGTTCTCAGAAAAAAACAACTGAACATTTTTCCCCTTTACCCTATAAGTAAAACGTACTCTTCTTCTATAACCCCTATCCAAAGAATTAATTGGTAAGAGCACATTTACATCTGGATTAATAGCTTTAATCTTAGAATTAAACAAATTAACCTTAAACGCAAGCTGAGATTCATATGACATATGCATAAGAGAACAGCCACCGCATTTATAATAATTACTACAAAATGGCACTACTCTTTCATTGGATGCTGAAATAATATCTACAACTCTACATATAGAGTAATCTTTCTTTTCATTTATTATTTCAGCACATACCGTTTCATTAAGTAAAGCTCCATAGATAAAGGCTACTTTACCATTAGATAGCTTTGATATCCCATAACCTTGGTCATTAATATCAGAAACAAAAACAGTGTTTGTCATATTTTTAAACTAGAATATTAAATTCCAGGTATTGTTAAATATAATTATTGATGTATTAAAGAACTATTAATTAGGCATTTCAAATCCAAAATTTGAAAAAAGGTAATTAACTATCTTTTTAGTTGTTTTCTGGTCATAAAAGATATTCTTTCCAGGATATGCCTTTATAGAACCTAAAACATTACCTGTAGAAATATCAATTATACTGAGTGTAAAACTTGAAAAATACCCATCTGATGTTTTAACGTTATAAGAAAACACACATAGATATTTATTTCCTACACCTAAATCCTTATTCTCCCCGCTTGAAACTATAACTGTACAGGAAGTAGCCTGGTCCATGTTTGAAACATACTTGGTCTTATCATTCCCTTTATAATCTTTTACAGTGAGATTAACTAAATCACTTTTTACAGCAAAATTTACATTCTGAGCCACTTGACTGGTTGTAGCTAAGGCATAAGCGTCAGAAATTTTTGAACTAACAACACCAACTACACCAAAATCTGCATTTATAACCGGTCCGCCACTATTGCCAGGCTGAATTGGAGCTGAAATCTGTATAAAATTTGTATCTCCGTTTAATCCTGAAAGAGCACTTACAGACCCATTAGTAACTCTAATATTATTTCCTAATGAAGAAGTCATAGGATAACCTAATGCATAAATAGAATCTGCAATTTTATAATCAGAAGAAGATAAAAGATTAAAATAACAGTCAGAGATAACATCAACCTTTAAAACAGCTATATCCATATTCTCATCATTTAAAAGAACAGTGGCCTTAACCTCCTCTCCGTTATAAAGAATACTTACATTATTTGGGTCTAAAATAATATGTGAACTGGTTATCAAAGTATTATCACCTATGAAAAAAGCAGTGCCAGAATAAACTTTCTCAGTTATAGCATCATAATCAAAAACATTTTTAGTACTGAACCCTAAATCTGTCAATGCAGACCTTACTCTTGTAGCCCAAGCTAAATCATCTCCCTTAGTAGCTATATAGAAAACATCCTTTTTGGGGTCAAAAGATACTTCTTCAAAAACATCAACAGAAACTGTATTTTCATTTATATTTGAAGAGCCCCTACCAGAACTAGAATAATAACCTCCAAAAGAAGAAAAACAACTAGTAATAAAAATACTTAATAATAAAACAACAATAAAACCAAATAAATATTTTTTCATATTGTACTGCCTCTGCCTCCCTATTTCTCTAAAACAGCCTTCATTAAGTTTTCTACAGTTTGTAAAACATGTAATAATGTGACATTAGGCTGTCCAAGTAATGTATCATCACAATAATTTGAAGCAACCAGTTTTTTAGTGTCATAATCATAAATATTTATATCAAACAAAGAAATGACTGTATCATAATAAAAACCATAACGGTAATCTTTCACTAATGTTTGTTTAACTACTGATTTATAATCAATAAAATATGTCTTACCTGTTTTTGATGGGACTATTTCTTCAAAACTTGAAATTATTGTTTCATCATCTTTACTTTTAATAACCTTAGCATTTAATAAACCACTTATTATGGCTTTATTTGCATTTGTATAATCAATTGTATCATCATTTTTTAAGATAATATAAATAATATCACCCTCATTAAGCTTAAAATCTTCATCTATCCATATATTTTCAGACGCAGACTTAAAACTCATACAACCAGTAAAAATAATGGTTAAGCAAAAAATTAAAAATACAAAATACCTCTTCATGAACACCCCTTTATTCTATCACTTTATTCTATCATTTTATTCCATATTAAACTTAAAAATCTAGATCAAACTCATGAATTTTTGAAATTAATGTTCTTCTGGAAATTCCAAGCTCTTTTGCTGTTTTTGTCCTGTTCCCCGAATTTCTTTTTAATGAGTTAATTATAGCTTTTTTTTCCAATTCTCTTAAAGACATGCTCTCTACATCCCCAGAAGATAACAAAGTATCAAACTCCTGACTATCAGAAGCCGTGGTAAGCTCTAAATCAGAGCTGTTTATCAGTTCCCCATCAGTAAAAATAACTGCACGCTCTATTATATTCTCTAATTCT
>CACYEI010000001.1 GCA_902773355.1 uncultured Spirochaetales bacterium | reverse complement strand
TATTGTAAAAATAAAAGATCTCAGAGATTTAATGTCTGAAGATGTAGCTTTGGTTTCAGTTATGACTGCTAATAATGAAACTGGAAGTATTCAGGATGTTAAAGCTATTTCTGAAATAGCTCATAAATATGGTGCGTATTTTCATACAGATGCAACACAGGCCATAGGAAAGCTGAAGATTTCATGTAGAGAAATAAATGCAGATTATCTTTCTTTAAGTGGGCACAAATTTTATGGACCTAAAGGAATAGGTGTTCTGTATGTAAAAAATGGTGTTCCTTATTTCCCATTTGTGCATGGGGGAGAGCAGGAAGGAGGAAGAAGAGCTGGTACATATAATACTGCCTCAATTTATGGAATAGGAGTTGCTGCAAACCTGGCTGTAAAAAATTTAGATTTGGAAAGAAAAAAGTTATGGGAAATGAGAGAACATTTGAGAAATGGAATTTTAAAATCCATACCTGATGTAGTTATTAACGGCAGTCAAGAGAATTGTTTGCCAGGAACTTTAAATGTTTCTTTTCCACGTGCGGAAGGAGAATCTATTCTTCTTATGCTGGATATGAAAGGTGTAGCTGTTTCCACTGGTTCTGCTTGTGCTACAGGTTCCCTTGAACCAAGTTATGTACTTTTAGCTAGTGGTCTAGATGTAGAATTAGCCCATGGTTCCATAAGATTTAGTTTGGGTAGATATAATACCATGGAAGATGTTGATTATGTATTAGAGGTACTTCCTCCAATAATAAAAAAGCTGAGAGCCATTTCTACCAGATAGTTTTAAATAATTTGATTATTCCAAAGCAGTTTAAAAAATTTTTTCCATGGGAGAATAATTATTTCATTATAATTATTAAACAATTCTCTAAATGATTTATTTCTACTTCTTGCCTTAATAAGCCAATATCTGTTTGTAATTTAAGCATAAGTCTGCCGTCTAAAAGTGTCCAATATAATGCAGGTTTTTCTGTTTTTATTATTTGATTTTTGATGTAAGATGTTTTTCCTACTTGTCTAGGTCCGAATAAAAATGTAGATTTTTTTGAAATCAGTTCTGATATGTTATATTTCTTTTGATAAAATTTTGATTCATATGTTTATTATTACAATGATATTTTCAGTTTTAAACATTAAATTTTCATGAAATTTTCAGTTATTAGTGTCAAATTTTCATGAATTTTAAGGAAAAATGTGATTTAAAGATAGAATAGTGTAATGCTTAAACGTAAGATTGATGATTTTCTAATATCATGGAAAAATAACCCAGACAGAATGCCTTTAATCATTAAAGGTGCTAGGCAAGTTGGAAAAACTTTTTCCGTTGAACTTTTTGCTAAAACCTATAAAAACTTTATAGAAATAAATTTTGTTTCAGATCCTGTTTTTAAATCTGTTTTTTCTAATGGTTATTCTCCAGAACAGATAATAAGAGAAATAACATTAATAAGACCAGATTGGAAATTTGTTCCATATGAAACACTTATTTTTTTTGATGAAATACAGGCATTTCCAGACTGCACTACTTGTTTAAAATTTTTTAAGTTAGATGGTAAATATGATGTGATTTGTTCAGGGTATCTTCTTGGTATAAGTTATAATCAAATTACATCAATAAGTGTTGGTTTTAAGACTGAGTATGAAATGTATTCTCTAGATTTTGAAGAGTTCTTATGGGCAAAAGGATATAAGCAGAATCAGATATATGAAATTTTAACTTCTATGAAAGAGCTTAAACTATTTAGTCTTAATGAATATAATGTTTGGTTGGAAAATTTCAGAGAATATATGGTTGTAGGTGGCATGCCTAAAATTGTAAATCTTTTTGTAAGCCAAAAAAACTATTCTGGAGTTTTAAATGAGCAGAAAGAGATATTAAATGCCTATAATGAAGATATTGTAAAATATGCTTATGGTTTAGATAAGGGTAAAATTAGAAATATTTATAGACATATTTCCATGTTTTTAGGTAAAGATAATAAGCGCTATCAAATTTCTAAGGTTTCTTCTGGTGCTAGAAACAGGGAATATATTGGAACAGTTGAATGGCTTAAAGATGCAGGTATTATAAATGTATGTTACTGCTTGTCTATACCTGAATTACCGCTAAAGGGTAATTATAATCCTTTAAATTATAAAATTTACTATAAGGATACAGGTCTTCTTGTTGCATCATTAGATGATGAAGCACAGCAAGATTTACGGCAGAATAAAAACTTTAATACATATAAAGGTGCAATCTATGAAAATATAATGGCAGATATACTTGCCAAACAAGGTTATGATTTGTTCTATTATAGGAATGAAAAATCAACTTTAGAGATGGATTTTTTTGTTAGAGATTTTAATAGTCTTATACCTATAGAGGTTAAAGCAAACGACAGTGTTTCTTTATCTCTTAGGAAATTAGTTGAAAAGAATACTTATTCAGATATAAAGTTTGGTATAAAATTTTGTAATAAAAATATTGGCTATAGTGGTAATTTTTATACTTTTCCATATTTTTGTGCTTTTATGTTGAAAAAATATCTGATTGGAGAATTTTAAAATGAAAAAAATAATGAAGAATTTTTTGTTGTTAATTTTTATTTCTGTTTTTGTCTGTTCATGTGGTGGAGATAGAGATAAAGAGAGTAATTACAGTAGTAAACCTAATGATTATGGATACTATTCATTATCTGAATATGAAGAAGATGTGGTGGATTCCGTGGAAATGCTGAAAGCACCTATGGAAGCTAAAGGTGTTTCATTTAAAAGTGCGGGTTCTTCAAATGGAAGTATGATAAGTTCAAATGTTGAAAACCTGAATGTTAAATTAATATTTAGGGCTAATTTGACAGTTCAGACTTTAGATTATACAGATTCATATAAGCAGTTGAATGAATTGATAGATTATTACGGCGGTTATTTTGAGTCTATCTATCAGTATAATGGCGGTATGAATTCATCTGGGCATCCATACGGCAATTATAGTATTAGGATTCCATCTGAAAAATATTCTGATTTCATTAACAGGATCAGTTCAGAATCTCATGTGGTGGATATAAGTCAGTCTGTTGAAGATGTGAGTTTAACATATTCAGATATAGAAAAACGTTTGGAAACTTTAAATACCAAGCATGAAAGACTGATATCCCTTCTCTCTTCAGCATCAAAGATGGAGGATATAATTGACCTGGAAAATGCTTTATCTGACTGTGAATCAGAGATTGATAGGTATTCTTCTAGGAAGAGAAATTATGATTCACTTATAGGTTTTTCCACTATAAGTTTGAATTTAATAGAAGTTGAACGGCTTCAGACTCCTGTACCAGAGAAACCGTTAGGTTTTGGGGCTAAGATAGTTAACGGTTTAAAGAGCGGGTTTAATAATGCATTAAATTTTATAGAGTCAGTAATTATTTGGATAGCATCAAATGTTATAGGAATATTAATTTTTTTCTTAATTGTTGCAGTTGTGATAATTCTTATTTTAAAATTCAGAAAGAAATTCTTGATAAAAAAGTATAAGTTTTCTTTTAAAAATTTAGATGATTCTGAAATGGGGGATAAAAGATGAAAAAATTTT